>DATFES010000068.1:0-6852 GCA_035250945.1 Alphaproteobacteria bacterium
GCCGGCGAGCGCGCCAGGTCCGAACACCGCGACGAACAGCAGCGCCCAGACCAGCGAATTGACCGAGCGCGACGAGACGAGGATGAACTTGGCGAGATAGTTGAGCGCCGGAATCGGCGTCACGTTGCGCGCCGCCATCAACCCGACCGGCAACGCCAAGCCCATGGCCAGGATGGTGCCAAGCGTGGCGATATGCAGCGTTTCGATCAGCGCGTCGTGGACCATCGCCGGGTAGAAGGCGAAATCCATCGGCCACATGCGGGCGAAGAGGTCGACGACCTGTTCGGGCGCGTCGTAGAGGAACTCCGGAATGATCTCGATCGAACGCATCGAAACCACGAGCGCGGCGACCGAAGCGAGATAGAAAGCGAATCGCATCATTCGCTGCTGCGGCGTGAAACGCTCCCATTTTCGCTGGTCGGCGATCATGGCGCGTGTCTCACTGGAACGTCTTGCGGATCCAGCCGGCGGCGATTTCGCCGGCCATGATCAGGCTGATGATGGCGATGAGGATGGTCAGCACGAAGTCGTAGTCGAAGCGCTGGAAGGCGGTGAATAAGGTGCCGCCGATGCCGCCGCCGCCGACGATGCCGACCATGGTCGAGTTGCGCAAGTTTGAATCGAGCTGATATGTAGCGAAGCCGATGAACCGCGACAGTACCTGCGGCAACACGCCGAACGTCAGCACGTTGCTGAACGACGCTCCGGTTGCGCGCACCGCTTCGACCTGCTTGAGCGAGATTTCCTCGATCGCCTCGGCAAACAGCTTCGAGATGAAACCGACCGAGGCGATCACCAGGGCCAGGATGCCGGCGAGCGCGCCGAATCCCACCGCCTTGACGAACAGAATGGCGACGATCACCGGATGGAAGGACCGGCACAGCGCGATCAAGCCGCGCGCCAGCCAGGTGACCCATGGCGGCATCAGGTTTCGCGCGGCGAGCAGGCCTACCGGCAGCGCCAGCGCGATCCCGATGGCGGTGGCGATGATCGATATCTCGATGCTCTCGGAGAGGCCGCGCCACAGCAGGTCCAGCTTCGACACATCGGGCGGGAACATGCGGGCGATGAACCGTCCGCCGTGTCCCAGGCCGTCGACGAAACGCCCCCAGGTGAGGTCGAGCAGCGTGGCGGCGTAAACTGAGTAAAGGCCAAGCGCGATCCACCCGAGTCGCGCCGGCCAGTTGACCGCGAAGGCCCGCCGCGGCGCCTCGCTCGCCGCCCCGCTCATTCGAGCCACCCTTCGCCGCCGTAAATCTCCTTGAGATGCTCGTCGCGGAGATCGTCCGGCGGGCCGTCGAACACCACGCGGCCGCCCGACATCCCGATCATCCGCTGGGCGAAGCGCTTGGCGAGTTCGACGTTATGGATATTGACGATGACCGGGATGTCGCGCTCTCCGGCGAGCCGGGTCATCAGCTCCATGATTTCGACCGAAGTCTTGGGATCGAGCGAGGAGGTCGGCTCGTCGGCCAGAAGCAGCTCGGGCTCCTGCATGATGGCGCGCGCGATGCCGACGCGCTGGCGTTGCCCTCCGGAAAGCGCGTCGGCGCGCTGATTGGCGAAGTCGCCGAGGCCGACCGCGTCGAGCAGCTCGAACGCCCGGGCGACGTCGCGGGCGGGAAAACGCCGCAGCCATGCCTTGAGCGGCGAAACATAGCCGAGGCGGCCGCAAAGCAGATTTTCCATCACCGTCAAGCGCTCGACGAGATTGTACTCCTGGAAGACCATGCCGATCTTGCGCCGCGCCTCGCGCAAGGTGCGGCCGCTGAGCCGCGCCAGATCGAGGCCGCGAAAAACGATCTCGCCCGAGGTCGGCTCGATCAGCCGGTTGATGCAACGGATCAGCGTGCTCTTGCCGGTGCCCGAAGGGCCGATGATGGCGGTGATGCCATGGCCCGGAATCGACAGGCTTACCTCGCGCAGCACCGGCACGCCGCGGCGATACTCCTTGGAGAGCCGCCGGATTTCGAGGGAGCGGCCGTTGACGCCGCTCCCTCCGAGATCGGGCGGGTCAGGAACCGTCACTTGCCCTTCTTCGCTTTTTCTTCCTCTTTCTTCTTGAGCGCCGCAGCCTCGCGTTCCGCCTCCTTCTGGTAGGCGGCGCGGTTGTAAGGCGTGCCGGAGCCCTCGGCGACCGCGCGCACCACCGCCCATTCCTTCTGGTAGGTGATCGGGAAGAAACGATCGTCGCCGTTGAACTCCTTGGTCATCTCCGGCGTGAAGCGAAACGCGTAGAAGCAATCGGTGACTTTCTTGGCGAGATCGGGCGCCAGGTCGTGCGCGTAGGCGAACGACGAGGTCGGGAACGTCTCGCTCTTGTAGATGACCCGGATGTCGCTTTGCTTGATCGTGCCGCGAACGATCATCCGCTCGAGCACGTCGGAGGCGACCGGCGCGCCGTCGTAATCGCCCGACACCACGCCGAGAGCCGATTTGTCGTGACCGCCGGAGTACAGGACCTTGTATGCTTTGTCCGGCTCGAGGCCCTCCTTCGGAAACAACACGCGCGGCGCAAGATTGCCCGAGTTGGACGACGGCGAGGTGTGCGCGACCTTCTTGTCCTTGAGGTCCGACAGTTTCTGGTACGGGCTGTCGGCCTTGACGACGAACGCAAGATGGTAGCCGCGGACCTGCTTTTCGGTGCCCTTGGCGGCGAACGGGATTGCGCCGGCCATGTTCACTGCGAAGCCGGTTGGGCCGGTCGAGAAACCGGCGACGTGCAGCCGTCCCGAACGCATCGCCTCGATCTCGGCCGAATTCGATTGCACCGGATAGTAGACGACGCGTTTGCCGGCGCATTTGGCGAGATAATCGGTGAATGGCTTGAAGATGTTCTCGTAGACCGCGGGATCCTCGACCGGCGTATAGGCGAACACCAGCGTCGAGGGATTGCGCCACTTGGTCTTATCCTTGGGCGCATCGGCGACCAAATCGCCGTTCTCGTCGCAGTAGAGGTCGTCGAGCTGGCCACGGTTCTTACACTCTTGTGCGTCGGCGGCGGGGGCCACGGCGCACCAGGCGAATGCAACGCCAAGCGTGGCCACGGTGATCGGCAACAGCGTTCTCATTTATTCCTCCCAATGGTCCTGTCGTTGCAGGCAGGGCGCCCGCGCCGCCTCGCGAGGGCGGCGGCGCGTTCGCATTACTCGAATGTTAAATCCGCTTTACGGAATTATGACAAGCACTTTGTCCAGCGGCCCTATCGCGTCGCTGCAGGCGATTCCGTCATCACGATTCTAGCGCTGCCAGAACCACTTTGCGCACTCGCGGCGCCGGCAGGATTCGCTGATGCCGATATCGGCGAGCGCGCGCGCGTCCAGTTCGCGCAGTTTGCGGCGTGTCGCCGCGCGCCGCAGCCAGATGGCGGTCTCGGCCAGGCCGGCGCCGATAGGAGGCCGAAGGCGACAATCGAGCTCGAGGAGGATGTCTTGCAGATTTCCGGTTTGCATGCCGGCAGTCTGCGCGGGCGGGCCGGAAAATGTTACGGTGGCGGCCGAAGCATCGCCCTCGAGACTGATCTAGCGTGATGGCTGCGGCACAAGCGGGGTGAACGATGGCCAGCACCACGATGTTCGCGGAAGTCGCGGCACTCGCCGGCGATCCGGCGCGCGCCGGCATGCTGCACGCGCTGATGGACGGACGCGCGCTGACCGCTTCCGAACTAGCCGACGTCGCCGGCGTGACGCCGCAAACGGCGAGCGGACATCTCGCGCGCATGATCGCCGCCGAGCTGCTCGCGGTCGAGAAGCAGGGGCGGCACCGCTACTATCGGCTGGCTTCGCCCGCGGTCGCGCGGATGATGGAGAGCATCATGCTGGTGGCCTCGCGCCGCGAACCGACGCGCCCGCCGCGTGTCGTCGGTTCGCGCGAAGCGGCGCTGCGGGCCGCGCGCACCTGCTACGACCATCTCGCCGGGCGGCTTGGCGTGGCGCTCGCCGACGCCATGACGGAAAGCGGGCATGTCGAGCTGGCGAGCGACGGCGGTTTGGTGACCGACGCCGGCATTGCGCTATTTCGCCGCATCGGCGTCGATGTCGACGCGCTGGCCGCCCGCCGCGGCAGGCGCGTCCTGTGCCGACCCTGTCTCGACTGGAGCGAACGCCGGCCGCACCTGGCGGGCGCGCTCGGGGCCGCGCTTTGCGAGCATTGCTTCGCCAGGGGCTGGATACGCCGTATCGAGGGAACGCGCGCCGTCGCGATCACCGCGAAAGGAGCGGGCGCATTTCGCGAGGCATTCGGTGTAGAGTCCGACCGATTCCAAATTGCGAGGAGGACCGCGACATGATTCGATCGGCAAGACTGAGCGCAGCGGCGCTCGCCGCGGCGACGTTTTTCGTCACGCAGACGGCGTCGGCCGGCGCCACGTTCGACGCCATCAAGGCGCGCGGCACGGTCGTGTGCGGCGTCAATACCGGCGTCGCCGGCTTCTCGGCCCCCGACAGCCGCGGCGATTGGAGCGGCATCGATGTCGATTTGTGCAAGGCGATCGCCGCCGCGGTATTCGGTGACTCGAGTAAGACGAAGTACGTGACGCTTACCGCCCAGCAGCGCTTCACGGCGCTGCAATCGGGCGAGATCGATGTCCTGGCGCGCAACACGACGCAGACCCTGCAACGCGATACCGCGCTCGGCCTCAACATGGCCGGGGTCAATTTCTACGATGGTCAAGGGTTCATGGTGGCCAAGAAGCTCGGCGTCAAAAGCGCCCGCGAGCTCGGTGGCGCCACCGTCTGCGTGCAGCCCGGCACCACGACCGAGCTCAATCTCGCCGACTATTTCCGCTCCAGCAACATGCGCTTCACGCCGGTGGTGATCGAGAAGGTCGAGGAGGTCAACGCGGCGTTCTTCGGCGGCCGCTGCGACGTTCTGACCACCGACGCCTCGCAGCTCGCATCGATCCGCATCACCGTCGCCAACAATCCCGACGACTATGTGATACTGCCGGAACGCGTATCGAAGGAGCCGCTGGGTCCGCTGGTGCGGCACGGCGACGATCAGTGGTTCGATATCGTCAAGTGGACGCTGCTCGCCATGATCGAGGCCGAGGAACTCGAGGTGGGCCAAGCCAACGTCGACCAGATGCTGAGCAGCAAGAATCCGGCGATCCAGCGCATGCTGGGCGTCTCGCCCGGCTTCGGCAAATCGCTCGGGCTCGACGAAAAGTGGGCCTACAACATACTGAAGCAGGTCGGCAATTACGGCGAGAGCTTCGAGCGCAATCTGGGCAAGAAGAGCAAGATCGGGCTCGAGCGCGGCCTCAACGATTTGTGGACGCGCGGCGGCCTGATGTACGCGATTCCCATGCGTTGACGCCGCTGCCGCGAGCTGTCGTCGGGCGGGGCGGACGCCCCGCCCCTCACAGCCATCCCTTGCGCTTGAAATAAAGATAGGGCGCCACCGCCGATATCAGCATCAAGACGACCGCCAGCGGATAGCCCAGCGGCCAGTCGAGCTCGGGCAGGTATCGGAAGTTCATGCCATAAATGCTGGCGATGAGCGTCGGCGGCAGGAAGACGACCGCCACCACCGAGAACAGCTTGATGATGCGATTCTGCTCGATGTTGATCATGCCGAGCGTCGCGTCGAGCAGGAAATTGACCTTGTGCGACTCGAAGGCCGCCTGTTCGCTCAGCGACAGGATGTCGCGCGACAGGGTCTTGAGCCGTAGCTTGTGGTCCTTGCGCAGGCTCGCATCCGCCGCCTGACCGGCATAGCGCTGCAGGCGGGCCAAGCTGTGCAAGCTCTCGCGCGCCGTCGATACGAGATCGTCGGCGCGCCCCAGCGAGCGCAAGATCGCCTGGAGGTCGCGCCGCTGGCCTTGGCGCCGGCGCGCCGTGCTCGGCCGATCGTCGAAGATCAATCGCGACAGCCCGTCGAGGTCGGCGCCGACGCGCTCAAGAATATCGGCGATGCGATCGACGAAGGTCTCCAGGAGGCCGACCAGCGCGTCCTCCGGCGCGCCGCACAGGCCGGGCAGGCGTTGCGCGCGGGCGATGAAATTCGCGATCGGTTTCGGATCGACGCTGCGCAAAGTGACGAAGATCCGCCGCCCAAGAATGAAGGTGATGACGTCGCTGGTCGGATTGGGCGTGTCGGCCTGGGTGAAGACCGTCGCCGTCATGTAGATCGCATCGCCTTCCTGGTAAAGCCGGCTCGACGGTTCGATTTCGACCTGCTCTTCGCGCGTCGGCAGTTCGAGACGGAAGGCGCGGTTGACCGCCGCCGCCTCCTCGTTGGTCGGCGACAGCAAATCGACCCATACGGCGTCGGCCGGGATTTCGGCCCCGGACGGCACTTCGACGCGCGTCACGGCGCCGTTCTGCGGAACGAAAGCGTAGATCATGCAATTGTCCGACGTCGCGACCAAATCGGCCGCGGGAGATCATCCACGCATGCCGGGCAAGGTTAGCCGATCCCCCGGCGGCGCTCCATCGCCCGATTGCGCGGGCGTCGTCGGCGGGGAATCACCAGGTGCGGACCGGACCGACGTCGAGATGAACGAAATTGGCGCGCGGGTAGGCGCCGACGCCGCCCGCCTTCATGGCGATCGCCGCGCGCCTCAGCACCTGAATATTAAGATTGGGGACCGCCACGTCGACCGCCTTGCCGCGCATGTGCAGGCTGTTGGGCGCCACATGGCGATTGCGGCGACGTGCCGCGGCGTTGGTTTCGGGCGATCGATAAGCCGAGACGACATGGAACGGTTGGGCGAGGTCGATCCGCCGCTGCAAGTCGGCGAGAAGATCGATGAGCGCCGGATCGATCGCGTGCACTTTGTCGTTGGCGTGGTCGCGCAGCAGCAGGTTGAGCTGCCGCAACGCATCGGGAAGGTAGGCGCCGTTCTCGTGA
>DATFES010000071.1:0-9466 GCA_035250945.1 Alphaproteobacteria bacterium
GCGCGCGGTCTCGCGTGCAAGACCGCGGTCCATATCTGCTACGGCTATGGCATCAAGGCAAATGTCGACTGGAAGCTGACGCTCGGATCGGAATGGCGGCAATACGAATTGACGTTCCCGCATCTTGCGAAGAGCCGCATCGATCAAGTTTCGTTGGAATGCCATAACAGCCGCGTGCCGATCGAGCTTCTGGCGCTTCTGCCCGGCAAGGACGTTTTGGTCGGCGCGATCGATGTATCGAGCGAAACCGTAGAAACGCCGCAGGAGGTCGCTGCAACGATCCGCCGGGCGCTCAATTTCGTGCCGATGGAGCGACTCTATCCGTGCACCAATTGTGGCATGGCGCCGCTGGGGCGCGACCTCGCCCACGCCAAACTCCGCGCACTCGTCGCCGGGGCGATTTTGGTCCGCCGCGAGATGGCCGTCGATTGAGGCTTCGCTTACGCCGTCATGGTGCAATTTCAATCGGCCCTCGGCGTCGTGGCGCTGCTGGCGATCGCCTGGGGATTCAGCGAGAGTCGCGCGACAGTCCGGTGGCGCGACGCAGCAGCGGGGCTTGCGCTAACAGTCGTTCTGGCCGTGGCGCTGCTCAACGTTCCGGCGCTACGCGCCCTCTTTGCGATCCTCAACCGTGGCGTCGAGGCGATCGCGGCGGCGACGCGCGCGGGAACGGCCTTTGCCTTCGGCTATGTCGGCGGCGGCCCAACGCCCTTCGCGGCCAACACTCCAGAGCACGGATTCATCCTCGCTTTTCAGGCGCTGCCGATCGTCTTGATCATGAGCGTATTGACCACGCTGCTGTTTTACTGGGGAATCTTACCGCGCGTCGTCCGCGCGCTTGCTTGGGCGCTTCAGCGGACGATGGGCGTAGGCGGCGCGGTGAGCTTGGCGACGGCCGCCAACATCTTCGTCGGAATGGTCGAGGCGCCATTGTTCATCCGGCCTTACCTCGCGCGATTGTCGCGCAGCGAACTGTTCGTGGTCATGACCGGCGGCATGGCGGGAATCGCCGGAACCGTAATGGCGCTTTATGCCACGCTGCTCGCGCCGACCATTCAAGACGCCTTTGGTCACATTCTGGTCGCCTCCGTGCTCGGAGCGCCAGCGGCGATAGTGGTCGCCCGGATCATGGTGCCGGAACGTGGGGAAGCGGCGAACTTGGGCCAGTTGGGCCCGCTTGAGCCGGTCGCCGCGAATACAATGGATGCCGTGGTCAGAGGAACGATCGCTGGCGTCGAGTTGTTGATCAACATCGTCGCCATGCTCATCGTCTTGGTGGCCCTCGTCTATCTCGCGAACGCGGCCCTTGGATCGCTTCCCGACGTCGCCGGCGCGCCGCTGACGCTGCAGCGTCTGCTCGGCTATGCCTTCGCGCCGATTTGCTGGTTGATGGGCGTGCCGTGGCAAGAAGCCGTTACGGCCGGAGCGTTGATGGGCCTCAAGACTATCCTCAACGAACTGATCGCCTACGCGGAGCTGGCGGCGACGCCGGCCGAGGCCCTGTCGGCACGCTCGCGGTTGATCATGCTCTACGCGCTGTGCGGCTTCGCCAATTTCGGCAGCCTTGGCATCATGATCGGCGGTCTTGGCACGATGGTTCCCGAGCGGCGCGCCGAGATCGTCGGGCTGGGATTCAAGTCGATCGTTTCCGGTACGCTCGTCACGTGTCTGCTCGGCGCGATCGTCGGACTCCTTGCCTGACGTCGATCAACTCCGGCGCGCGGCGATCAGGAACTCCTTGTTGCCCTCCGGGCCGAGGATCGGGCTCTCGACGACGCCGATCACGCGCCAGGCCATGTCGCGCTCGAGCCAATCGCGGATGCGGGTGCAAACTTCCTCGTGCAACGCCGGATCGCGGACCACGCCGCGCTTTCCGACTCGCGTACGGCCGACTTCGAATTGCGGCTTGATCAGCGCGATCAGCCGGGCCCCTGGCCTCGCCAAGGCCAGCGGCGCCGGCAAAACGGTCGCGAGCCCGATGAAACTTGCATCGCAGACGATCAGGTCGACCGCATCGGGGATTTGCGCCCGCGTCAGATAGCGCGCGTTGGTCCTCTCGAGCACGATTACCCTTGGGTCGCCGCGCAGCTTCCAGGCAAGTTGGCCGTGGCCGACATCGACGGCGTACACCCTGGCCGCTCCGCGCGCCAGCAGCACGTCGGTAAAACCGCCGCTCGAAGCGCCGATATCGAGCGCCACCAACCCGCCGGGGTCGATGGCGAAATGATCGAGCGCATGGGCGAGCTTCTGCCCGCCGCGCGAGACCCATGGATGCGTCTCGCCGCGCACCTCGAGCTTCTGGTCGGCGGCGACGCTCATGCCAGGTTTTTCCAGCCGACGCTCGGCGGCGAAAACTTTACCGGCCAGAACGAGCGCCTGCGCCTTGGCGCGCGTATCCGCCCAACCGCGTGCGACGAGCGCGGCATCGAGCCGTTGCTTCCTGGGTTCGCGCATCACGCCGGCGATGTTAGCGCGCCTTGCCCGGCGAGCAGCAAGCGGTCGCGCCGCGCGAATCGCGTCAGCGCCAGGCCGGCGACCGCCGCGAGGCCGAGCGCCAGTCCGAGCCAGATTCCGACGCCTTCGAGCCCGACTGCGAATCCGAGCACGACCGAAGTCGGAAATCCAACCCCCCAGTATCCAAACGCGGCGATCAGCATCGGCACGCGCGTGTCTTTGAGCCCGCGCAGCGCCCCCTGCCCGACGGCCTGCAGCCCGTCGAAAATCTGGAACAGCGCCGCGACGGCGAGAATTGCCACGGCCAATTCGACGACCGGCGCGTTATCGGGATTGGCCAGTTCGACGAAGATGCTGACGACGAGGCGCGGCAGCGTCCACATGCCGAGCGCCATGATAGCCATGAACGCTCCGGCCAGCGCCGCCGCGGTCCAGCCGGCGCGACGCACGCCCTCGGCATCGCCGGCGCCGACGAACATGCCGACGCGGATCGTCGCCGCTTGCGCCAGCCCAAGCGGCACCATGAAGGTGATCGAAGCCACTTGGATGGCGATCTGATGCGCCGCCAGCGCATCGGCGCCGATCAATCCCATAAGCATCACCGCGGCGACGAACAGGCCGACCTCCAACGTCAGCGTCGACCCGATCGGCAAACCGAGGCGAAAGATCTCGCAAAATCGCGACCAATCAGGCCGCCAGAATCGCCCAAGCAGGGCGAAGCGGCGCGTTCGCCGGTCGCGCTGGATGTAGGCGAGCATCAGCGCGAAGCTGAGCCAACCCGAGACGGCCGAGCTCATCCCCGCGCCCACGATCCCCAACGCCGGCGCGCCGAGATTGCCGAAGATCAAGATCCAGTTGCCGAACGCATTCGTCACGACGACGATCAGCGTCACCCACAGGCCGGCATTGGGTCGACCGAGCGCGGCGGCAAAGCCGCGCAGCACCATGAACCACAGCATCGGGACGATTCCCCAAATCATCGCCCGAACGTACGACTCGGCCGCCGCGGCGATCGCCGGGTCCTGACCGAGCGCGCCCAATAATGCCGCGCTTTCCCAAAGTGCCGCCAACATCGGCGCCGCCAAGGCGACGATCGCCCACAGCCCCTGGCGGACCGACCGGCGTACGTCGCGCACCATCGCATGCCGCCGTCCGACCGCCTGGGCGATCATCGGCTGGGTGGCGAAGGCGAGGCCGAGGCAGACCACGAACGGCAGGAAAATGAGGCCCGAACCAAGCGCGGCCGCGGCCAGCGCCTCGGGGCCGAGCCAGCCGATCATGATCACGTCGGTGGTCTGCATGGCGATCTGGGCGAGCTGCGAGCCCGCCAGCGGCCAAGCCAGCGTCAAGGTCGCGCGCAACTCGCTGCGCCATGGATGATGGTCGCCAATCCTCGACATTTTCGCGCTCGGGGGCCGGGAGGTCCGGGTGTATATCCGGAGCGCGCATGCGAGCGCAAATCAACTTTCGACGCCGAGGACCGGCGTCCTGTCGAGGGCGTATCGTTACAATCGACTGCGGTTGCCCGATCAAGCTCGCGCCGGCTGGACGGCCTGCGACTGTCCAAGGGCCGCGAGCGCGGTCGCCACGATGTGCGCCGCATCGAGCCCGGCGTTCTCATATTGGCGCTGCGGAGCGTCATGCTCGATGAAGCGATCGGGAAGGACCATCGGCCGGATCTTCAGGCCGGTATCGAGAAGACCGGCGTGGGCCAGCGTGTGCAACACCTGGGCGGCGAAGCCGCCGATGGCGCCTTCCTCGACCGTGATGATGACCTCGTGCGTACGCGCCAATCGGCAGACGAGATCGACATCGAGCGGTTTGGCGAAACGCGCGTCGGCGACCGTGGTCGAGAGCCCGCGCGCGCCGAGATCGTCGGCGGCCTTGAGACACTCGGAAAGATGCGCGCCGAACGACAACAGCGCCACCTTGGCGCCTTCGCGCAATACCCGGCCCTTTCCGATTTCGATCGCTTCGCTTGGCGGCGGCAACGCGACGCCGACGCCTTCTCCGCGCGGATAGCGCAACGCCGACGGCCGATCATCGATCGCCGCCTGGGTCGCCACCATACGCACCAGCTCGGCCTCGTCGGCCGCCGCCATGACGACGAAATCCGGCAGGCAGCCGAGATAGGCGATGTCGTAGGCGCCAGCATGCGTCGGGCCGTCGGCTCCGACCAGACCGGCGCGGTCCATGGCGAAGCGCACCGGCAGGCGCTGGATCGCCACGTCATGCACGATTTGATCGTAAGCGCGCTGCAGAAAGGTCGAATAGATGGCGACGAACGGCTTGTACCCCTCGGCCGCAAGCCCGGCGGCGAAGGTCACCGCGTGCTGCTCGGCGATGCCGACATCGAAGCATCGTTGCGGAAAGCGCTCGGCGAAAAGATCGAGCCCGGTGCCCGACGGCATCGCCGCGGTAATGGCGACGATCCTTTCGTCGCGCTCGGCGCAGGCGATCAACGATTCGGCGAACACCCTAGTGTAGGTCGGCGCGGCGGCCTTGCTTTTCGCCTGCGCGCCGGTCACGACATCGAACCTCGCGACCGCGTGGTACTTGTCGTCGGCGTCGTGGGCGAAAGGATGTCCCATGCCTTTCTGCGTGACGACGTGCACCAGCACGGGACCGGGCTCGCCCGAATCGCGGACGTTTTTCAAGATCGGCAGCAGGTGGTCGAGATTGTGGCCGTCGATCGGGCCGACATAATAGAAACCGAGCTCCTCGAACAGCGTGCCGCCAGTAACGAACCCGCGCGCGAACTCCTCGGCGCGCTCGGCCGCGTTTTTCATCGCGCGCGGGAAGCGTTTGGCCATGTCGCGCGCGATATGGCGCAGCGTCCGATAGGATTTCGACGAGATAAGCCGGGACAGATAGGCGCTCATCGCGCCGACCGGCGGCGCGATCGACATGTCGTTGTCGTTGAGAATGACGATGAGCCGCGTATCCATCGACCCGGCATTGTTCATCGCCTCGTACGCCATTCCAGCGCTCATCGCGCCGTCGCCGATGACCGCGATGACATCGTGCTTCTTGCCAGCGAGGTCGCGCGCCACCGCCATGCCCAGCGCCGCCGAGATCGACGTCGAGCTGTGCGCCGCCCCGAACGGGTCGTATTCGCTTTCGGCGCGGCGCGTGAACCCCGAAAGTCCGCCGCCTTGGCGTAACGTACGAATTCGCTCCCGCCGTCCGGTCAGGATCTTGTGCGGATAAGACTGATGTCCGACGTCCCAGATCAGGCGCGCCTGCGGAGTCGCAAACACATGATGGAGGGCCACGGTGAGCTCGACTACGCCGAGTCCGGCGCCGAGATGGCCGCCGGTTCGGCTGACGGCGTCGATCGTTTCGCGGCGCAGTTCGCCGGCGAGCAGCTTCAGTTCCTCGGCCGATAAACCGCGCAAATCGGCCGGCGTATGGATCGCATCGAGAAGCGGCGTTGCGCCGGAATTGTGGCCAAGTTCGGACATTTGCTCGTCGCTCGGTTTATCGTTAATTCATCAACAATCGGTTTACGCCCGTCGTTCCACCGCCCAGCCGACGACTTCGCGGAGAAGGTCGGCCTTTTCGCCGAACAAATCAAGATGCGCCGCCGCCTGTTGGGCGAGCAGCTTTGCTTGCGCGCGCGCGCGTTCGGCCCCGAGCACGGCGATGAACGTCGCTTTGCCGCGCTTGGCGTCTTTTCCGGTTCGCTTGCCGGTCTCGGCCGCCGATCCTTCGGCGTCCAGCAGATCGTCGGCCATCTGGAAGGCGAGGCCAAGGTCGTGTGCGAATCCGACGAGGGCGTGGCGCGCCGCCGGCGGCGCCTTGCCGAGAATCGCTCCCGCCTCGCACGCAAACGCGATGAGCGCGCCGGTCTTCAGCCGTTGCAGCCGGGTAATGGCGCCGATGTCGAGCGATCGGGACTCGGCCAGAAGATCGATCATTTGCCCGCCGGCCATGCCTTCGGCGCCGGCGGCACGCGCGAGCGCGAGCACGAGGTCGCACCGCACCTGCGGATCGGAGTGGGTAAGCGGATGCGCCAACACCTCAAAAGCGGTGGTGAGCAGGGCGTCCCCGGCGAGGATCGCCGTCGCCTCGTCGAATTCCTTGTGCGCCGTTGGACGGCCGCGCCGCATGTCGTCGTCGTCCATCGCCGGCAGGTCGTCATGGACCAGCGAATAGCAATGGATCATTTCGAGCGCCGCCGCAGCGCGGAGCGCGCACGCCTCCGAGACGAGAAACACGCGCGCGCTCTCGAGCAGCAGAAACGGACGAAAGCGCTTGCCTCCGCCGAGCGTAGCGTAGCGCATCGCCTCGAAGAGCCGCGTCTCGATGTCGCCGTCCCGCGGCAGCAACGCATCGAGCGCGTCGCCGACCTTGGCGGCGGCCTCCGCCATCGCCTCCGTGAGCGTCGGACGCACTTGAACTCAGCCCAAGGTCGTCGATTCGGTCTTCAGGCTGCCGTCGGGCCCCAGCGCGATTTTCTCGATCTTGCCCTGGGCTTCGGTGAGCTTGCGCTCGCAATGCCGCTTCAGTGCGGCGCCGCGTTCGTAGGATTTGATGGCGTCCTCGAGTTTCGCTTTGCCGCCTTCAAGCGCGCTGACGATCTGCTCCAGCTCCTTGAGCGCGTCTTCGAAACTGAGCTTGGCGATGTCGGCGGGAATCGGCGATTCGGCCATGGCTGTCTCCTCGAGCGCGGCGAGTTTACGGGAGGCATGGGGAGCGAACAAGCACGCCCGCCGCCCATTGCCCTCCTTCGTCCGAGGCGGCATAGTCGCCTTCCCGGCCGCCACGCGCGGTTCGGTGAGGGCGAGGAAAGCTTGTCGATCCAATGACATACCAGGCAATAGAGTTCGCGCTCAAGGATGGGGTGGCGAAGATTACGTTGAACCGCCCGGAGCGGCTCAATGCGTTCACTCCAGAGATGCATAGCGAGTTGAAGGATGCGCTTGAGCGCGCAGCGCAGGAGGCGCGCGCCGTCCTGCTAACCGGCGCCGGCCGCGGCTTCTGCGCCGGCCAGGACCTGAGCCAGCGCCGCGGCAATGACGTTCCCGATCTCGGCGCGACGATCCACGATCTCTACAATCCGCTGATCCGCGCCATGCGCGCACTCGAGATGCCGATCGTCGCCGCGGTCAACGGCGTCGCCGCCGGCGCCGGCATGAGCCTGGCCCTTGCCTCTGACATCGCGTTGGCCGCCCGCTCGGCGACGTTTCTTCAGGCCTTCGTCAAGGTCGGCTTGGTTCCCGATTCGGGCAGCACGTATTTCCTGCCCCGGCTCGCCGGCGTCGCGCGCGCGCGGGCACTCGCCATGCTCGGCGAAAAGATCACCGCCGAGCAAGCGGCGACATGGGGCCTGATATGGAAGGTCGTCGACGACGAGAAATTATTGGCCGAGGCCGAACAACTGGCGCGGCACTTGGCGACCCAACCGACGCGCGCGCTAGCGCTGATCAAGCGGGCGTTCAACCAGACGCTGGCCAACGATCTCGACGGCCAGCTTGATCTCGAGCGCGATTTGCAGCGCATCGCCGGCATGACCGAAGACTATCGCGAAGGTGTGGCGGCGTTCTTCGAGAAGCGCGCGCCGCGCTTCGTCGGGCGCTGAGGCCGCCGACGGATGACGGCGCTGGCGCAGGACAAGATCGTCGCCGTTGTCGGGTGCGGCGCCATGGGCGCCGGAATCGCGCAAGTCGCCGCGACCGCCGGGCATCAAGTGTTGCTGTTTGACGCCGACGCGCAAGCGCCGGAGCGCGCGACCGCCGCGATCGGTAAATTCCTCGATGCCGCCGTCGCCAGGGGCCGGATCGGCGCGACGCAGCGCGCGGCGATTCTCGGCCGGATCAAGCCTTGCGCCGCGCTCGCCGACCTGGCGCCCGCGACGCTCGTCGTCGAAGCGGTAGTCGAGGACCTTCGGGTCAAGCAGAAGTTGTTCGGTGACCTTGAAAAAATAGTCGGCACCGAGGCGATCCTCGCCAGCAACACCTCGTCGCTTTCGATCACCGCGATCGCCCATTTCCTGGAGCGCCCCGAACGAATCGTCGGCATGCACTTCTTCAATCCGGCGCCGTTATTGCCTTTGGTGGAGGTGGTGAGCGGACTCGACACGGCGCCGGCGATCGCGGCGACGATCTTCGATACGGCGAAGGCTTGGGGCAAGCAGCCGGTGCATTGCCGCTCGACGCCCGGATTTATCGTCAATCGCTGCGCGCGGCCGTTCTATGCCGAAGGACTACGGCTGCTCGCCGAGCGGGCGCTTGACCCATCGACGCTCGACGGCGTGATGCGCGAGGCGGGCGGCTTTCGCATGGGTCCATGCGAGTTGATGGATCTGATCGGCCACGACGTGAATTTCGCGGTGACGCGGGTCATCCATGCCGCGTTTTTCGGCGACCCGCGGTATCAACCTTCGCTCGTCCAACAGGCGTTGGTCGATGCCGGTCGGTTTGGTCGCAAGTCGGGCCGCGGCCTTTACGATTACCGGCCCGGCGCGGCCAACCCGCCTCCGGCGACGGCCGCCGCGGCGCCGCGGCCCAACCGAGCGATCATCGAGGGCCATCTTGGCCCAGGCGAGGGGCTCATTTCGCGAATCGAGCGCGCCGGAATCGCCCACACACGCAGCGAAAGTCGCGACGGCGATGGCGCCATCGTCCTCGATGGCGCCGTTCTGCGGCTGACGGATGGGCGGACGGCGACGATACGTGCGGCTGCCCATGAGCGCGATCTCGTCCTCTTCGATTTGGCGTACGATTACGGCAAGACGACGCGCATCGCCCTGGCGGCGGCCGACCAGGCGAGCGCGGCGGCACGCGAGAAAGCCGCCGGTTTTTTCCAGGCGCTTGGCGTCGCCGTGTCGCCGATCGATGACGTGCCTGGCCTCGTCGTCATGCGCACTATTGCGATGTTGGCGAACGAAGCCATGGACGCCGTCCAAGCAGGCGTGGCGAGCCCGGAAGGCGTCGATTTGGCGATGACGAGCGGCGTCAATTATCCGCGCGGGCCGTTCGCCTGGGCGGAGGCGCTCGGCCTGCAGCGT
>DATFES010000091.1:0-5313 GCA_035250945.1 Alphaproteobacteria bacterium
TCGCCCGTCTTGACGCTTGCGGCTGCCCGTCGCGATGATCCAGATCGAAGCTAACAGGATCGCCACCGCATGAACGGTTTGTCGCCGTCGCCGGCGGAAAGGGCGCGCCAGCTCTACGACGAGGCGTTGGTATGGGACGCACATAGCTGCCTGCCGCTCCGGGCGGGAGTCGATTGCGGCGATCTCGCCCGTCACCGCGCCGCCGGCATCGATTATGTGTCGATCAATATCGGCATGGATTTTAATCCGGTCGCCCAAATCGCCCGGGTGGTGGCGACCTTCCGTGCCTACATCGCCGCGCGGCCCGACGAGTACCTTCTCGCCGGAACAGTTGCCGACGTCCGCCGCGCCGAGGCGACCGGCCGGCTCGCGGTGAGCTTCGATCTCGAGGGCTCCGACATGCTCGAGGGCGATCTCGACATGCTGCTTTTCTATCGCGATCTCGGCGTGCGCCAGATGCATCTCGCGTATAACCGCGATAACGCAGTCGGCGGCGGCTGCCATGGCGCCGACATCGGATTGACCGCGTTCGGCCGCAAGGTCGTAGCCGAGATAAACCGCCTGGGCATCCTGATGGACTGTTCGCATACCGGCCATCGCACGAGCATGGAGATCATGGAGATGTCGGCAAAGCCGGTGATCTTCTCGCACGCCAATCCCCGCGCTCTGCGCGATCATCCGCGCAACATCCGCGACGACCAGATCGACGCCTGCGCGAGGAGCGGCGGCGTCGTCGGCATCAACGGCATCGGCATTTTCCTGGGCGACGACGACAACCGGACCGAGACGGTGATCCGCCACATCGACTATGTCGCCGATCGCGTCGGCCCAGAACACGTCGGCATCGGCCTCGATTTCGTGTTTCGCCGCGGTCTCGATGAATATCCGCCGGGCTTCGAGGCTTCGCTGTGGTGGCCGCCGCAGCACAGTTATGTCGGGCGCAGCAATTTCGTCGAGCCCGAGCGCATGCCGGCCATCGCCGAAGGCTTGGTCCGCCTCGGATACGCCGAGTCGGCGATTCGCGGGGTCCTCGGCGAGAACTTCCTTCGCGTTGCCGAAGCGACCTGGCTAAAATGAAGGCGATTCACGCCGCGGCGCTCTCTGCATTGACGGCGTTCGGGTTGTCGCCCCAGCCCGTGCTGGCGCAAGACGCGCCGCCGGCCGGGGGCGCATGGACGCTGGCGGCGCCGCTTCCCGAGGCGCGCACCGAGTTGAGCGCGGCCACCGACGGCCGAACGATGTATGTCGCGGGCGGTTTCGGCTCGACAGTAGGCGGCGGTCGCGCGGCGCCGCGTAGGCTGTTCGCCTATGACGCGGCGAACGACCGCTGGCGGCCGCTCGGCGATATTCCGCAAGGCGTCAACCATGCCGGGCTCGCGGTCGTCGCGGGAAATCTTTACATCGTCGGCGGTTTTCGCGAAACGACGTTCGAGCCGACCGCCGCCGTTCACGCTTATGACTTGAATACGGGGCGCTGGCGCCCGGCCGCATCCTTGCCGACGGCACGCGGCGCGCTCGCCGTGGCTGTTCATGACGGCAAGATCCACGCCATCGGCGGTACGGTGGCTTCGCGGCATTCGGTTGCGACGCACGAGATCTATGATCCGGCGTCCGATACCTGGCGCGCGGCGCCATCGATGCCGACGGCGCGCAACCATCATGCCGCCGCGACGATCGGCGGGCGTATCTTCGTCGTAGGCGGGCGCGATGGCGGAGATTTCGAGCTGCGCGTTCACGAAGCCTATGACCCGGCGTCCGGAATTTGGGTAACGGCGGCGCCGCTCCCTACCGGGCGCAGCGGCATCGCCGCTGCAGTGCTCGATGGCCGCATGTACGTTTTCGGCGGCGAGACCTTCGGCGGCAGGCAGCGGACCTTCGCCGACGCCGAGCGCTACGATCCCGCCCGCGATCGCTGGGAAATAGTTTCGCCGATGCCGACGGCGCGTCACGGCCTGGGCGCGGCGATGGTCGATGGCGCAATTTACGTCGTCGGCGGCGGACCGCTCCCCGGTCTCACATACAGTACGACGAACGAGCGGCTTACGCCGGCGCGCTGAAGGCGCGTCAGCCCCACACCTCGCGCGCCGTCTCGACGATCAGGCGCAACTTCGCCGCCTGCTCGTCGGCCGTTAGCGCATTGCCGTCGACCGTCGAGGAGAATCCGCATTGCGGACTGAGGCATAGCTGCTCCAGCGGCACATACTTCGCCGCCTGGTCGATGCGCCGCTTCAGGTCGTCCTTGTTCTCGAGCGCGCCCTTCTTCGTCGTCACGAGGCCGAGCACGACGATCTTTCCCTTCGGCACGAACCGCAGCGGCTCGAAGCCGCCGGAGCGATGATCGTCGTACTCGAGGAAAAACCCGTCGACGCTGAGCTGGCCGAACAGCGCCTCGGCGACGTGATCGTAGCCGCCGCTGGCTACCCACGAAGAGCGGAAATTGCCGCGGCACATATGCGTGCATACGGTCATGCCCGCCGGCTTGGCGGCGAGCGCCTTGTTGATGAGGCGGATGTAGATCAGGTGCTGGCGCGCCGCGTCGCCGCCGAGTTTGGCGATATGCTCGCGTTGCTCGGGATCGTTGAGGTAGGCAAGGCTGGTGTCGTCGAGTTGAAGATAGGTGCAGCCGAGCGCGTTCAGCGCCTGTATCTCGTCGGCGTAGACCTGCGCCAGGTCGTCCCAGAATGCGCCCAACTCGGGATAGACCGTGGGATCGATCGCGGCGCGGCCGCCGCGATAATGCATCATGCTCGGCGACGGAATGGTTAGCTTCGGCGTCGCCTTGGCGACCGATTTCAGGAACTTGAACGCCTCGCCGAAAATGCATTGGTCAAGCCGCAGTTTGCCGGTCACGCGGAGCGCCGCCGGCGTGAATTCGATGACGCCGTTTTCGTTGCGGAATTGGATCTTGAGGCTGTCGGTCACCTTGGTGACGCCGCCGACGCGATAGAGGAAATCCATGTGCCACGATCCGCGGCGGAACTCGCCGTCGGTCACCGAGGGCAAGCCGATGTCCTCTTGCATCCTGACCGCTTCGCGGATCGCCCGATCTTCGATGGTCCGCAGCTCGGCCGCAGAAATCTTGGCGTGGCTGTGGTCCTCGCGCGCCTGCAACAGTTCCTTGGGGCGAAGCAGGCTGCCGACATGGTCGGCGCGGAACGGCGGCGCGCTACGGGCGGACATGGCGTGTTCCTCCATCGTGGTTGCCTTGCCAGCGCCGCCGGCCAGCGATTGCGACCGAGCCGACCCGATCGATCGCAATCAAGCGAAAATGCCGTAATCGGCGGCGCTAGACCTGGGCTGGTCCGGCGGGCGGCGACACTAACACTATGGTTAATACCTAGAATAGTCCGAAGTATCCGAGCAGCGGTAACGGACCGCTAACTTCCCTAACCCATTCTGATCACAGTCACGCCCCGCAGCGAGCGGGGACGCGCTTTTTTTGCGCGCGCGCCTATGCGTTGGGATCAGGCCCGTGCCGGCCAGCGTTGCTTGGCGCCGATAGGCGGTCGTTGGAGCGAGGCAAGTATGCTGCTCGGGGAAGTATTGGTCAGCAAGGGAATCGCCACGTCCGAACAGGTGGCGAAGGCGCTGGAGCAGCAGCGCATGAAGGGCGGCGTCATCGGCGAACACCTCGTCGAAATGGGCGTCGCGACCGCCGAGCAGATCGAAGACGCCATCCAGTTTATTCCGCCGGTGCCGAAGTCGCTCGCCGACGTCGGGTTGCATTTCAATTTCCTGATGTCCTTGCTGCTGAAGACGATGCAGGTGACGGGCTTCGAGCTGCCCTCCAAGCTCGGCGACGAGATGAAGCTGACTACGGCGGTCGTGCAGGAGCTTCTCGATCGCGGCCGCGAACGGCAACTGATCGAGGTTCTGGGCCAGTCGGGGCAAAGCCTGGTTTCCGAGCTGCGCCATTCGCTGACGGAAAAAGGGAAGAAATGGGCGGCCGAGGCGCTCGAGCTGTCGCAGTACGTCGGCGCCGCGCCGGTCTCGCTCGATACCTATTGCGCGCAAGTGAAGCGCCAATCGATCCTGAGCGAGCGTCTCGACGAAACGACGCTGGTGCGCAACACGCGGCACATGATTCTTCCGCCGGGATTCATCGAGGATCTCGGGCCGGCGGTCAACTCGGCGCGCTCGATCCTGCTTTTTGGGCCTCCCGGCAACGGCAAGACGACCATCGCCGAAGCAGTCGGCAAGGCCTATAGCGGTATCATCTTCATTCCCCACGCGGTCGAGGTCGATGGCCAGGTGATCAAGCTCTACGACCCGTCGGTGCATCGCGCGGTGATCAACCCTGTCGCGACGCAGGCGCAGCCGCAACCGCAGAAGGTTTCGCTGCGCGCCGCGAGCGATCGCTACACCAGCGCTGCCGACGCGCGCTGGGTCCCGTGCATCCGGCCGACCCTCATCGCCGGCGGCGAACTCACGCTCGACATGCTGGACCTGCAGTTCAGCCCGTATTCGAAGTTCTACGAAGCGCCGCTGCAGATGAAGGCGATGAACGGCATCTTTATCGTCGACGATTTCGGCCGCCAGCGCGTATCGCCCAAGGAGATTCTCAACCGCTGGATCATCAATCTCGACCGCCGGATCGACTATCTGGCGCTGCGCACCGGCAAGAAATTCATGATCCCGTTCGACGAATTGGTCGTCTTCTCGACCAACCTCAAGCCGGAAGACCTGATGGACGACGCGTTCTTGCGCCGTATCTCCTACAAGATCGAGGTCTTCTATCCCAATCTCGAGAACTATACGAAGATATTCCAGCTCGTCTGTAAGTCGGCCAAGATCGAGTATTCCGACGACGTCATCGAATACCTGCTCGAGAACTTCTACAAGGCGCAGACGGTGCCGCTTTCGGCGCACCATCCGAAGTTCATCGTCGATCGCATCATCGACCGTTGCCGCTACAAGGGCGCCGCCCCCGAATTCACCGAAGAAGGCATCCAGTACGCGCTGCGCAATCTCCTGGCGCGCACGGCCGGCACATGGACCGTCGCGTCGGTAAACGACCCGATGAAGGGTAACGGCCACGCGGCAGCCTCCAGCGGCCATTCCGGAAACGGCACGACGCACTAGCCAAAGCCGGCCCGCCACTTTTTGCGGGATTGCTTGGCCTCGCCGCAGGCTTATCTTTATCGTCGCTGAGTCTGGAGGGCGGCGCATGCGAGCTTGGTCGCGAGGCGGTCGGTTGGCGCTTGCGGCATGCGCCTGCCTGGCGCAGGCATGCGCGCCCACGCCTGAAACTCCGCCCATCGCGGCTCCGGCGCCGCCCGCCGCAGCGCCGACGCTCCCCGCCGCAGCGCTGGC
>DATFES010000094.1:0-3322 GCA_035250945.1 Alphaproteobacteria bacterium
GGACGGCGCGGCGGCGTTGTCGCTGCGGGCGGTGGCGCGCTGCGCCGGCGTTTCGCAGACGGCGCCCTACCGCCATTTCCCGGACAAGGAAGCGCTGGTCGCGGCGGTGGCTACCGATGGGTTTCGCCGCCTGGCGCGCAGCATGGACGCCGCCGCGCGCCGCGCCCGTCCGCGCACCGCCGCGGCGCGCATTCACGCGCTCGGTTACGGTTATGTCCGCTTCGCGGTCGCCAATCCGGCCCTGGTGCGGTTGATGTTCGGATCGCCGCTGATCCGCCGCGCCGACCATCCGCCGCTCGATGCGGCCGCCAAAGCCGCTTATGGCGCGATCGCCAACGCGGTCGCCGGGGCGCTTGCCGTTCCGCGGCACGGCCCCAAGGCGGGTGTGACGACGATCGCCGCCTGGGCGCTGGTTCATGGCTTGTCGCAGCTTCTGATCGACCGCCAGATAACGCCCGAACTGTGCGGCCGCCTGCGGCACCGAGCACTGATCGACCGCATCATCGGCGATTTCAGCCGCGGCTTGGCGATGCCGAAGGCGGGCGAATCGCGCTAGGATGCGAAACGGTCACTGACGGCGGGAGCGCGACGATGACGGGCGAGATCAGTTACGACTATGCCGGCTTCTGGTGGCGGGTTCTCGCTTCCATCGTCGACGGCACCATCCTTGCAGTGACATCGTTGATTCTGGCCGGCGTCGGCCTGGGCCCCGCCGGGATCGTCGTCTCATGGCTCTATTTCGCGCTCTTCGAGAGTTCGGACAAGCGCGCCACGCTCGGCAAGATGGCGTGCGGTCTGATCGTCACCGATCTCGCCGGCGGCCGCATCGGCTTCGGCCGCGCCACCGGCCGGTTCTTCGCCAAGTTCCTGTCGAGCCTGATCTTGATGATCGGCTACCTGATGGTCGCCTTCACCCAGCGCAAGCAGGGCCTGCACGACATGATCGCCGACACCCTGGTGTTGCGGGCGCAGCCCCCGGCCGCCGGCGTCGCGCTGTCCGGCGGCGCCCCGCCGCCGGTGGTCCGCTAGCCTTCAGAAGCATTCGAGGCCGCGCCGCGCGCGCGCCAGCGCAAGCGTATTGCGCAGGAGACAGGCGATCGTCATCGGGCCGACGCCGCCGGGGACGGGGGTGATCGCGCCGGCGATGCGTTCCGCTTCGGCAAAATGTATGTCGCCGATAAGATGTCTCGTGCCGTCGGCGTCGATCCGGCGGTTGATACCGACGTCGATGACGATGGCGCCGGGTTTGATCCAGTCGCCGCGGACAATTTCGGGCCGGCCGATCGCCGCCACCAGGATGTCGGCGATTCGGCACAGCGCCGGCAGGTCGCGGGTCTTCGAGTGCGCCATGGTGACCGTGCAGTTGGCGCGAAGCAGGAGCTGCGCCATCGGCCGGCCGACGATATTGGACCGCCCGACAACGACCGCGTGAAGCCCGGCGAGATCGTCACGCTGCCCGGCGATCAACATCATGCAGCCAAGCGGCGTGCACGGCACGATGCCATCGCGGCCGCTCGCCAGCCGGCCGACGTTGATCGGGTGGAAACCGTCGACGTCCTTGGCCGGATCGATCGCATCGAGAACGTCGCCCGCCGCGAGGTGGCCCGGCAGCGGCAGTTGGACAAGGATGCCGTCGACCGCCGGATCGGCGTTGAGCTCGCGTATGATGCGATCGAGCGCGGCCCGCTCGATGCTCTCGGGCAGGCGGCGATCGATCGATCGCATGCCGGCTTCCTCGAGCGCCTTGGTCTTGCTGCGCACGTAGATCTGGCTCGCCGGATCGTCGCCGACCAACACCACGGCCAATCCCGGGATAACACCGTGGGCGGCCTTGAGCGCGGCCGTCTCGGTCGCGACCTCGGCGCGCAGGCGGAGCGCTGCCTGCTTGCCGTCGATGCGGATCGCCAGGGGACGATTCATCGCCGCTTCGCTCCGAGCCTTTCGGCCAATCGCGCCGCGAGCGCCGCGGGCTCGCCACGAACATGCACGCGCTTCACCCGATGGGCGGCGCCGCCGACGATCGAAAAGGCGGATTTGGGCAGGCGGCAGCGCTTGGCGAGCAGCGCCAGCAAAGCGGCGTTCGCCTTGCCGTCTTCGGGCGGCGCGGTGACCGCGGCGCGCAAGACCTTCATGGTTCCGCGCGGACCCGCTTCTTCGCTGACGCCCTCGATCGCATCGCGCCGCGCGCGCGGGTTGAGGCGCACGGTGAGGATCACGCCGTCGGCGGCGGCAAGCAGCGGAATATGGGGCGCCTCCATTCTGGACGCCGCTCGGACGATCAGGCGAAGTACTCGATGATGAGATTCTGCGCGAAAATCAGCAGCAGGATGAGCACCAGCGGCGTGATGTCGACGCCGCCCAGCACCGGCACGAAGCGGCGCAGCGGACGCAGCGCCGGCTCGGTGATGCGATAGAGGAAATCGCCCAGCGTGTAGACGAACCGGTTGCGCGTGTTGATCACGTTGAAGGCGACCAGCCACGACAGGATCGCCGAGGCGACGAGGACGTAGATGTAGATCTGGATCACCGTCAGAACGAGATTGATGAAGGAATACATCGCGGCCTCGCGCTCCGACGCGCCGTGGGCGGTCGGAGACCGCCGGAAAGCGGACCCTACACGACGGCTCGGGGCCGCCGCAAGACCGCAGCGCCGCCCGGTTTATGCTTTTGCGACATGGCCTTGTCGGCCATCGCGCGCCGCCGGCCGGGCCCGCGGCGGCGAGTTTCGGGGCATTGACAGGCCTCAGACGCGCAACCATTATCGCGCGCCTGCGACCGGCCGGGGCCGTAGCTCAGACGGGAGAGCGCCTCGTTCGCAATGAGGAGGTCAGGGGTTCGATTCCCCTCGGCTCCACCAGTTTTTCCTGGTCGGCTGACGCGCAAACAACACGCAATAATTCGTGCGTCGCGTCGGCGCATTCAATCCAATCCGGGACTCGATCGATCGAAATAGGCGCGTCGGCGCGACATGACGACGCGCGGCGGCCCGCTTGGGCTTTTTCGGCCGTCGACACAACCGGTCGATCGCCGTTCGCGCCGTCGGACGACCTATCGGAGCCGATCGACAAACGCTGGATCGACCTGCCTCCGCCGCGTCTCGACCAGCACCGAGAGGATAAGCGCCGACAGTCCTCCGATCTTGATCAGCGCGATGATCGCGTGGCTGTGCTCCCACTGGTCGCGCACGGCGATGAACTCGGCCGGTATCGCCCCGGGGGTCCACGTCGCCATGATGGCGTTCATCGGCTCGACGAACGCGAACCATGCGCCGAGGCCGGTCGCCATCAGCAGGGCGCCGACAATCGTGAAATGGAACGACGGA
>DATFES010000099.1:0-4253 GCA_035250945.1 Alphaproteobacteria bacterium
GCGGCAAGCGCGATGCCGAATTCGGTGAACAGGCGGCCGGTGTTTCCCTCCATGAACGAAATCGGCACGAAGACGGCGACCAAGGTGAGCGTCGTCGAGATTATCGCGAAGGCGATCTGCCGCGCGCCGCGCAAAGCGGCGAGCAGCGGCGCTTCGCCCTCCTCGATGCGGCGGTGGATGTTCTCGAGCATGACGATCGCGTCGTCGACGACGATGCCGATGGCGAGAACCAACGCCAGCAGCGTCAACACATTGATCGAGAATCCCATCGCGCCGGTGACGATGAACGAGCCGACGATCGACACCGGGATCGCCACCGCCGGAACGATGGTCGCCCGCACCGAGCGCAGGAACAGGAAGATGACGAGAATCACCAGGCTCATGCCGATGAGCAACGCGTGATAGACCTCGTATATCGACTGCTTGATGAATACCGATTCGTCGTAACCGACGATCGGCTGAATGTCGGGCGGCATCGAGGGCCGGAGACGTTCGATCTCCGCCTTGACGCCGTCGGCGACCTCGAGCGTGTTGGCGGTCGATTGGCGGACGATGCCGAGCCCTATCGTCGTGCGGCCGGCGGTACGCATCGCCGAGCGGTCGTCCTCGGCGCCAAGTTCGACGCGGGCCACTTCGCCCAGGCGAATCTGGTAGCCGCCGCGGCTGGCCAGGACGATCGCGGCGAACTCCTGGGGCGTGCGCAGCCGCGACTCGGCCTTGACGGTCAGTTCGCGCGTGCGACCCTCGATGCGCCCGCCGGGGAGCTCGACGTTCTGCCGCTTGACAGCCTGTTCGACATCGTCGACCGAGAGCCCGCGCGCGGCGAGCGCCTGGCGGTCGATCCAGATGCGCATCGAATAGCGCCGCTCGCCGGAAATGAACACGTTGGCGACGCCGGGCACGATGGACAAGCGGTCGCGCAGATAGCGCGTCGCGAAATCGGTGAGTTCGAGTTGGCTGCGCTGATCGCTCGACAGCGAAATCCACAAAATTGCCCGGGCGTCGGAATCGACCTTGGCGATTAT
The DNA here is from genome assembly GCA_035250945.1 of Alphaproteobacteria bacterium. GTDB lineage: Bacteria > Pseudomonadota > Alphaproteobacteria > CACIAM-22H2 > CACIAM-22H2 > DATFES01. The sequence goes on from DATFES010000099.1 coordinate 1,026, forward strand.
CGGATCATCCGCCTCCTCGGGCAGCCGCGACGCGATGCGCGCCACCTTGTCGCGAACGTCGGCGGCGGCCGCGTCGACGTCGCGACCGAGGCGGAACTCGATGCTGACGTTGCTGCGTTCTTCGCGGCTGGTCGAGGTGATCGTCTTGACCCCCTCGATGCCGGCGACCGTCGACTCGACAAGTTCGGTTACACGGCTCTCGACGACGTCGTTGGACGCACCCTTATACACGGTCGTCACCGAAACGATCGGCGGGTCGATCGCCGGATACTCGCGCACCGGCAATTTGAAATAGGCGGCGAACCCGAGCACGAGCACCATCAGGCTGATGACAGTCGCGAAAACCGGGCGCTTGATCGATAGGTCGGAAAGAATCATGGTCGCGGTTCGAAGCTCAACTGCCGGGCTTGGGAAGCGGTCGCGGGCTGACTTGCCGGCCATCGCGCACGCGTTGCACGCCGCGCACGACGACGATTTCGCCCGCCTTGAGGCCGTCGCGGATCTCGACCTCACCGGGCAGCCGCGCGCCGATCTGCACCTCGCGCCGGAGCGCCCGGTTTTCGACGACGACGAAGACGAACTGCTTCAGGCCTTCCGGTATGATCGCCTCTTCGGGCACGATGACGGCGTTGTCGCGCCGCGACAGCGCCATCTCGACGTTGAGAAACATTCCCGGCCGCAGCGCCTCGTCGGGGTTTTCGAACAGCGCATTGACGCGCACGGCGCGCGTGATCGGATCGACGCGAGTATCGACGATGCTCACCACCCCCTCGAAGACGCGATCGGGAAAGGCCGCGCTGCGGGCGATGACCGCGAGCCCCGGACGAAGCTGTCCCAGCACCGTCTCGGGCACCGAGAAATCGAATTTGATCTTCGAGATGTCGTCGAGCGTGGTGATCGGCGTTCCCGGCTGGACCAGCGCGCCCGGACTGACCTGACGGATTCCGACGCGGCCGTCGAACGGCGCCGTGAGACGCACGTCGTCGAGCCTCGCGTCGAGCGAACGCACGCGCGCTTCGGCCGAGCGCACGCGCGCCTCGGCGCCGCGCAGCGCCGCCTCGAGCTCGTCGAGGCGCGCCTCGGTGACGTTCCCTGATCCGCGCAACTGACGCGCCCGGTCGAGGCGGGACTTTGCATCGTCGCGCACTGCCTTCGATTGGTCGAGATCGCTCTTCGCCTGGTCGATATCGGCCTTGCGTTCGCGCGTCTCGAGTTCGATCAACATGTGACCCGCGCGCACGCGCTGGCCTTCGTCGAAATTGATTACCAGGATATTGCCGGTCTGCTTGGCGGTGATGACGACCGATTCGTTGGCGCGCGCGGTGCCGACCGATTCCACTTTCTCGGCCACCACGTCAGTTCGCGCCGCGACGACATCGACGGGCACGGCTTGGCCGGCCGAGCGCCCTTGCGCGCCCGCAGGCGTCGCCGCCGCGCCGTTGTCCGCGCGTTGCTGCCAGAGGTACCAGGCGCCGCCGCCGAGCCCCGCCAGCACGACGATGATCGCCGCCTGGGTAATCACCCGCATTCCGCTACGAGTCCCTACAATCCCAACTCGACCGCCGCCGGTTAAGTGTCTGGATTAGCGATATTGTCCTTGGCGGACGCTGTCGATAATGCAATTTAACATGATACGCCGGATGGCCCTTGAAGGGGAAGCGGCGCCCGAGGCGCGAGCCGGCGGGGTAAATCCGTTTCCCGGCTTCGGCACGGCTTGGCGGGCGCCAGTCCGCCTGTCACAATGCCGATAATTAACGACCGTGCCCGGGACGAAACGCGAAACCGATCATGACGACGTTGCTTGTCTCGCACCAGGCATGCCTCGACCATAATCCCGGCACCTACCATCCCGAGCGACCGGAACGGCTTAAAGCGGTCCTGACCGGCTTAGCCGAGGACGAATTCCGCGCCCTCGAGCGTGTCACCGCGCCGCGCGCCGAAGACCGGCATCTGATGCTCGCGCATCCGGCGTCCTTCGTCGAAGCGGTGCTCGGCTGCATTCCGCCGGCCGGCCGCCATGCGCTCGACGGCGATACGGTCGTCTCGCCAGGATCGGGCGAGTCGGCGCTGCGCGCGGCTGGTGCGGTTGTGGCGGCGATCGATGCCGTTGTCTCCGGCAAGGCGAAGAACGCGTTTTGCGCCGTACGGCCGCCGGGCCATCACGCCGAGGCGGCGACGGCCATGGGATTCTGCCTGTTCAACAACGTGGCGATCGGCGCGCTGCATGCCCGAACCGCGCACGGCCTAGACCGGGTGGCGGTGATCGATTTCGACGTGCATCACGGTAACGGCACGCAGCACATGTTCGAACGCGACAGGTCGCTGTTCTACGCGTCGACGCATCAATGGCCTCTCTATCCCGGCACCGGCGCCGCCGACGAGCACGGCGTCGGCAACATCGTCAACGCGCCGCTCCGTAGCCATTCCGGCGGACGCGAGTTTCGCGATGCGTTCGAGCGCAAGATCCTTCCTGCGCTCGACGCCTTCGCGCCCGACCTGATCATTATCTCGGCCGGGTTCGATGCTCATCAGGATGATCCGCTCGCCAGCCTGATGCTCGTCGAAGACGATTATGCCTGGGTCACCTCGGCGCTTGCCGAGGTGGCGCGAACGCACGCCAAGGGGCGAATCGTCTCGGCGCTCGAGGGCGGTTACGACTTGCATGCGCTCGCAGCATCAGCGGCCGCGCACGTGCGCGCCCTGATGGCCGCCTGATCGATTCGCACCCTGCCGTTCGCAGTCGCGAACGGCGGCCAATTGAACTGTTCTGTCATTGTAAAAAGTCGCGATGACTCATGCGGCAAGCCGCCGGCACCGCTCGACGTATCGGTATGCTGCATCGCCATAGAAAGAACCCTGACTATTTGCCGCGTCGCACGCGCCGATTAGGCTTGTTGGATCGGACATATATGGTATACCAGACTCATCGCGTGGTAGAGCAGTAAGCCGTCGGTGCACTTAACCGAACCCACGCGAGAGGGCGTAGGATCGCTGGTCATCGGCCACGATCGCGTCCCTCAAGAGGATGACCGTTCGCCGTCGTCGGGAGGACGAGGACGTGCCCTTCGCCATTCGACACTCCACGTGCACCCCGGCATCGCGGCGCCCGGTCGAACTTTGTTTCACCTCGGGAGGAGCGACATGCAACGACTGGTTCATACGGGATTTGGAATTGCCGCCGTCGCGCTAGCGACAATGGCCGGATACGCTCCCGGCGCGAACGCGCAA
>DATFES010000106.1:0-5927 GCA_035250945.1 Alphaproteobacteria bacterium
GAGCGAAAGAGTTGCGGCAGGAAGGCGCGGCCGGCGGTGTCGACGAATCCGACCAACAGCGCGCCGATGAGCGCGCCGCGGATCGATCCTATTCCGCCAATGACGATGACGACGAAGGCGAGGATCAGTATGTTCTCTCCCATTCCGACCTGGACGGCGAGCAAGGGGCCGAGCAGCGCTCCGGCGACCGCGCACAAAGCGGCGCCGGTGGCGAACACAAAAGTGAACAGCCAGGTGGTGTTCACGCCCATTACATTCGCCATCTCGCGATCGGCGGCGCCGGCGCGCACCCACATGCCGATCCTGGTCCTCGCCACGACGAGATAGAGTAGGGCGGCGATCGCCAGTCCGGCGGCGATGACGACCAGACGATAGGCGGGGTAGGTGAAGCCGCCGAAATCGACCGGCCCGGACAGGCCAGCCGGCATGTTGAGCAGGATCGGCTGCGACCCCCAGACCATCCGCACCGCCTCGTTGGCGATCAAGATCAGCGCGAACGTCGCCAGGACCTGGGCTAGGTGCGAGCGCCGATAAAGCCGGCGCAGAATCGTCATCTCGAGCGCGATGGCGATGGCGGCGGTGCCGGCGATTGCGGCAGCCAACCCGATCAGGAACGAGCCGCTCGCGGCGATGGCCGAGGCGGCGATGTAGGCGCCGATCATGTAGAGCGAGCCGTGCGCCAGATTGATCATGTCCATGATGCCGAACACCAACGTCAAACCGGCGGCGAGCAGGAACAGCATCAGCCCGAGTTGCAGGCCGTTGAGAAGCTGCTCGACGATCAGCGTGAGCGGCACATCGTCCTCGATGGGCAGGCGCGCCGACCCGGGGGTCTCGCGTCGGAGGGAGACAGAACCGGATCGGCGGCGGCCTTGTTCGTGCGCGTCATCCCATCTTGCACTTGCCGACGAATGCGTCCTGATGATTCGAGAATACCTTGGTGACCGTCTTGTTGGTGATTCGTCCTCCGGAGTCCTTGACGACTTCACGCAGGTAATAGTCCTGGATCGGCATGTGGTTCGTATTGAAGCGGAAGTTGCCGCGCGGCGAGTCGATCTTGGCCGATTCGATCGCCTTCTGAAACGCCTTCTTGTCCTCGAGATTGCCCTTGACCGCGCGGATCGCAGCGTCAAGCACCAGCGCCACGTCCCATGCCTGTTGGGCGTACATCGTCGGCAGCCGGCCATATTCCTTCTGGAACGCGGCGACGAATTTCCTGTTCGCCGCATTGTCGAGATCGTGCGCCCAGTGCGAGGAGTTGAACAGGCCGACCATCGGCTCGCCGACCGCCTTGATGGTGTCCTCGTCGGCCGAAAAGCCGGGGGTGAACAGCGGAATCTCCTTGTTCACGCCGGCGGCGACGTACTGCTTGATGAAGTTGATCCCCATGCCGCCGGGAAGAAAGAAGAACACCGCGTCCGGCTTGGCGGCGCGCATGGCGGCAATCTCGGCGGCATAATCGAGCTGGCCGAGCTTGGTGTACGTCTCCTCGGCGATCTTGCCCTTGTAGAAACGCTTGAACCCGTTGAGCGTCTCGCGCCCGCCGGGATAGTTGGGCGCGATCAAGTAGACGTTCTTGAGGCCGCGCTGGTTCAGCACCTCTCCCATCGCGCCGGGAATATCCTCGTTCTGCCAGGCGACGCCGAAGAAGCGCGGATGGCATTTCTCGCCGGCCAACGATTCAGGCCCCGTATTGGTGCTGAGATAGAACGTGTCCGATTCGAGGATCGCCGGCATCACCGGCAGCAGCACGTTCGAGAACACCATGCCGGTGATGACGTCGACGCGGTCGCGCTTGACGAAGCGCTCTACCGCTTGGCGGCCGACATCCGGGTTCTGCTGGTCGTCGACCACGCTGACCTCGGCGGAAAGCCCGCCGAGCTTGTCGCCGTTGCTCTTGACCGCGAGCAGGAAACCGTCGCGCATGTCGATCCCGAGCGCGCCGCCGGGGCCCGAAAGCGTGCTCATGAATCCCACCTTGACCTTGTCGGCGGCCAGCGCCTGGCCCGCCAATGCCGCCGAAATCGCCGCCGCCGCGAAGAGAGCCTTCATTTTCGCCTCCCGTTCATTTTATCTCCATGTCTTGGCCACGCCGCGTCGCCCTACACCCAGGCTTGCAGCACGTATTCGTATGGCCCCTGCGCGTTCACCATATCGACACGCTGGAGCTTGATGCGATAGCCCTCGCCCGTCCGCTTGAGATGATGAACGTACGACCCGGCGAAATGCCGCGAAACGTCGTTGCGGAACTCCATCATATGGAATCGCGAACGCGCCACCACCTCGCCTGAACGCCGGTCGTATTTCTCGATGACGACGTTCGAGACGACGTGGTTGGTGCCCCACGCCGTCCTCTGCGACCAGGCGCGCGGGTGCTGCAGTCGCGTCATTCGCACCGACATCAAATTACGGTCCTCGAAGAAGATCGACGGAACGCCCTCGCCGGTCGTCTGTTCCGGCGACGCCGGCATCCAGTAGACGCCGTCCTCGGCGAACAGATCGATGAATTCCTGCCAGTTCTTGCCGTCGAGCAGGTCGGCCTGTCGATAGAGGAGGCGCTCGACGGCGCCGAGCGTGTCCTCCCCGTTCTTCGCCATGGCGCTGGGCGCGCGTAACGCGGCGGCCGGCCTGGTCTTCGCCTTGCGCTTGGCGCTCGTGCGCTTGCGCTTGGCGGCTTTCGCGTGGCTGGCCATGGCTTCAATTGGCTCCCGTCATGTAACCGACCCAGGCCTTGAACTGATTGCGCATCGGCGCTTCGCTCGTGCCGATGCACGACGTGGTGACGCCGCCATTCTCATGATCCTGGCCGGCGTTGCGGTGGAAGCTCACCCAATCGCCGCCGTCGGACGCCAGGCCTTGGTGCGATTTCCAGAAGTTCCACAAATCGTCGGCGTTGACCATCGTCGAGGGCGAGTTGACCAGGTTGTAATAGCCGAGCGCGCGGCGATAGATCGCCTCGGGCGCCCCTTTAAGCCGGAAATGCCAGATCTCGGTCAGCGTCTTGTCGACGCCGAGCGGGCGCACGGCGCGGAGCTGCTGCAGCGGCGACTGCACCGACAGCCCCGGATAAAGAAGCACGTGATGGATGTTGACCCCGAGAATCTCCTCCATCCGTTTCGTTCCGTACGCCTTCTCCATCACAGCTTCATATGCGAGCGTGTCGGGATCGCGCGGCCGCAAGCCCATATAGCCGGTGAGCAGGCAGTGGCCGTGCGGGTAATTGATCGTCTGGAACTGGTCCCATTTGCTGATCGGCGTCGAGAACGCCGACAGGAAGTGATAACTGAGCGGCGCCTCGCCCTTGCGTTTCTTGATCCGCTCCTCGACTTCGTGCGCCGCCCGGCCGGTCGATTCATGGGTTACCGCCGGATGCAGGGCGTCGAGCTGGTTCTCGAGAAAGATCTTCCAGTTCGATTGCTGGATCACCCTGAAGCAGTTCGGTACGACCTCGACCTCGCCCGCCGGCGCGCGGTCGCACATATCGTCGAACGCCACCTTCGCCGGCCCCAGCCAATCAAGGAGCGACGGGCCGTCGGCGGCGAGGCTGGCGAAGACGAAGCCGCGGTAATTCGCGACTCGCGCCGCGCGCTTGATCTGGCAATCGGGATGGTCGGGCGATAGCCGCGTGCCATGATAGCCCTTGTCGAGCGGGATCGCCTTGCAGCTTCCGTCGGTGTCGAATTGCCAGGAATGATACGAGCACGTGATCGCCTTGCCGGCGTTGCCGCTGCGGTCGCCAAAAAGCATCGTGCCGCGATGCGGGCAGCGGTTGTGCAGGACATGGATCGTTCCATCGCGATGCCGCGTCATCACCATCGGCTGGCGGCCGATCAGCACCGTCCAATAGTCGCCGGCTTTCTTGACCTGGCTTTCGTGGCCGACATAGGTCCAGACCTTATTGAATATGCGCTCCATCTCGAGCTCGAAAACGGCGGGATCGGCATAGACGCTGCGATGGACCCGGTCGGGCTCGACGGCATTGCGCAGATCGGATCGAATGTCATGCAGCATGGTCACGCTCCTCGAATACGAATGTCGCGCCGCGCGATCGACCTCATGCGGCGCGCCGGTCGATCGGCGTCGCCGCGGCGCCGGAAAGGCTTTTGTCGAGACTACGACGCATTTCCTCGAGCGCCCAGCGCAACAGCGCGATGACCGGCTCGGGTAGGCCGGCGCGGGCGACTTCGTTGAGGCGAGCCACGACCGGCCAGATCCGCGTGAACAAACGCTCCCCTTCGCCGGTCAGCGCCAGCCGCTTCACCCGCATGTCGGAGGCGTCCGATAGCCGCATCACCCATCCGGCGCGGGCCATGCGGTCGACGGTGCGCGTCAGCGTCGTCCGGTCGATCGCCGAGAAATCGGCCAGTTCGCTCATCGACAGGCGATGCTTGCTGAAAAGCGATGCGAGCGCCCGCCACTCCGGAACGCGCAAGCCGAATGGCTTGAGCTCCGCCGCCAATTGACGGTCGCGGCGGCTGATCACTTGCGTGAACCAAAAGAAGATGTGCGTGTCGAGATCGAAGCGCGGCTCCGCGATTGGCGGCGGTTGAGGATCCGCGGCTTGCGCTGGTTGGCGCAAACGGCGGATCGGACGGGTTGACGCACGGCGCTTCATGCGGATCCTCGGGCGCACGGCATGACGACCCAGGTCGGCGAACCTTAGGCGAAATTGCGTGCGTTCGCAATCAAATCGCGCCGTCGAACCGGATAGGCGGTGCATAATCGGGTTTCTTTTGCAGCGCAAAACATGGGTAAGTTCGCCGACCTCGGGCATTCCTGAATACCGCGAGGAGCGGCGCCGCCGCATTCGATATTGCGAACGCACCCTTTTCGCTTGGCGGGTCGGTCGGATCGGATCCTTGACCTGAATCAAGGCGGCGTCGCGGCCGCAGCGAAATACTATTTTGTTAGCGGATTGACGACGGAGACGAAGATGCGCTGCTCCACCCAACTCGCCACAGCCGTTTTGGCGCTGGCGGCATCGGGCGCCGTGGCGATGCCGCCTGGCGACGTCGTGGCCGGCCGCCGCATCGCCGAAGCCAATTGCATCTCCTGTCACGCGGTGAGCGATTGGCCGGGTAAGCGCGGCGCCGATGTCGCGCCGCCGTTCGCCTCGATCGCCAACGATCCGGCGCGAACCGAGATGTGGCTGCGCGTTTTCTTGCAGACGCCGCACCGGCGGATGCCTGACCTGGTGATGACCAATCGCGAAATCGACGACGTGATCAGCTATATCGGCAGCTTGCGCCGCGACTGAACGGTTACGCCGGAACCCAATATTCGCCCGACTTGCGGTATCTCCGCTTCACCGCCGCCCAGGCGATGCGATGACAAATCGCCTCGTCGCGGCGTTGCTTTTCAACGTATTGCCGCCACGCGCCGTTAAACGCCTCGCGATAGATCGTCTGGGCGGGCGACGGCAGGTGGCGACGCACTGAGGGCGGAAGATCCGCATTGCTGCGATAAGGCATGGAAACGCCTCAGCCATGATCGGGAATTGCCTTGCGCGGATGCTGCGCCGCGCCCCACGTCTTGGGAAGGCGTTTTCTGTGACGCCCGTCACTTGAGATCGCCGACGGCCGCATGGGTTCCATGCGCGCCGATGGGCTGCAAGCCAGGCGCGTGCTGACTACACTTAACCAACGTGGCCGCGTCGGGTGCGGCGGCACGAGACAGCGAGGAGCGCAATGAATACTAGTCTTCGTAACGGCGCCGTGGCCGGTTTATTGCTCTTAGGAGCCGCATGCGCGATGCCCGAGAACCGCGGCATGACGTCGATGCGGCCAGACGCCGTACCCATGGAGCGGGCGCACGCGACATGCTGGGAGCGGGGTCAAGGGATCGCCGCCGGCGGCCCCGGCGCCGATGCCGCACGCGAACGGGCGTACTTCGCCTGCATGCGCGAAATGGGCTGGGAAGATCAGCGC
>DATFES010000108.1:0-2090 GCA_035250945.1 Alphaproteobacteria bacterium
CGTGCCGCTGGCGCCCGCAGTTGCATCACCAGACGCAGTGCCTGCGCCGTTTCCGGCCGCTCCTGCGCCGCCCGGCCCGCCATTGGAGGCTGCCCCGGTGGTTCCACCGGTGGCGGCGCCACCGTTGGTTCCGCCGTTGGACGTACCGCCGTTGGCAGACGCGCTTGCAGAAGCGTCAGCCGATGCCGTGCCGCCGGTGCCACCGGCGCTCGCCGAGGAATTCCCCGACGCGCTCGCCGATCCGCCGCCGGAGCTGCTGGCGGACGCATTCGACGACGCGCTCGCCGAGGCACTGCCGGTTCCACTCGCCGAAGCGCCTGCATTCGCGCCAGCCGAGGCGCTGCCGGTGCCACCGGTCGAGCCGCCAGTTCCGGCGGTTCCCGCAGTGCCTGTGCCGCTGGTGCCAGTCCCCGCGGTCCCGCCAGCCGTGCCGCCGGACGTACCCGTGCCACCTGCCGTGCCGCCGGCGCTGCCGCCGGACGATCCGCCGGTGCCTCCACTGGCAGCCGCCAGAACGATCGTGTCCGGCTTGGACTTGCCGACGTCAAGCGTCGGCGGAGCTGCGTTCGCCGACCCGGCGAACAGCAGCAACGCGAGAGCGCTAGCCGTCGCCAGGAGTTCGAGACGCTTCTGTTGGTATCGCATGGGTTCTCCATTCGCTTGCTGATCGGACTCGCATACGCGGCGGCGCCGTCGCGCGCTCAAAGAATCGCAGCCGGAACACGAACCTTCGACGACGCGCGCGGCATCCATCCGCGTCGGGCTGCCGACGCAACGCGCCGGGTGCAACCTGCATCCGGCCGCGCTCGCAAGCAGCCCGACCGTAAGACCCGATGCGATTTCGATTATTCCGGCCCGTGGCGGGCGAGCCGTGACCGTTATGCGACCTGTCGTCCCGGTATGAAAATCTGTCGTGATCCAATGGCTTCAGCGAAAAAATCGCCGGGCGTTGCGTCGCCTGGCGGCTTAGGGCGTCGAAAACCGGCGTCTGGACGCCCGACCGAGCCGTGCCGGTCACCGCATCATAACTCGCATCACAAACCGATCACGCCCGCATCACCGCTGCGTCCAAGCTTTGTCACTCGCCGGACAGCGAAGTGGAACCAACGTCGATCGCGTCGGAGATGCGCCGCACGTCGACGCGAACGCCTACGAGAACGCCTACGAGGATGATGTTGAAGGCGTAAACCTCGCGAATGCCCGTTTCGTCGCGTTTCTGGCGCGCGTGCGGGGTCTCGCTCTTACATGCGTACGCAGCAAGGGAGAACATTGATGCTCAAGCAGATCACTTTCGTATCGTCGCTGATGGCAATGTCCGCGGTCGCCGCGCTCGCGGCCGATCCCAATCCGCCGCCGGCGGCGTCAAATCAGCCAAAACCGCTCGGGCAGCACGCGACGGTGAGCACGACGGCGACCTCGGGCGAGGTGGTGACGCACCAAAAGCAGGGTGAGCTGCGCGCTAACAACCTGATCGGCATGCGCGTTCAAGGCGGGCAAGACGAGAAGATCGGCAAGATAAACGATCTCGTCATCGACGAGTCGGGGCAAGTCTCGGCGGCGGTCATCTCGATCGGCGGATTCCTCGGCATTGGCGACAAGGTCGTTGCGGTGCCGTGGCGGAAGGTCCGCTTCGACGGCGCCGAGAAGAGCGCGCTGCTTGACATGACGCGCGAGGAACTGGCCAGCGCGCCCGAGTTCCGCACCAAGGAGCAGATCGAGTCCGATCGTCATTCCGAGGCGACGCGTCAAAGGCTGCAGCAGCCGCAAGGCGAATCGCGGCCGTTACCGAATCGAACACCGGCGCAGTAGACCGCGTCACGGCGCGCTGCGCCCGGCGCACACCTGGCGCGGCACGTCAACGCTCGCTATCGGTCGATTTTCCGGCTGGTCGTATGGAGGTATCGCGATGAATCGGACCACTCATTGGCTAACGCTAGTGGCAATCGGAGCGACGCTTGCCGCATGCGGCAGAGCGCAACCGGATCGCGCCGCCGGTGGTGCTGCGATCGGCGCCGGGACGGGCGCCGCGGTCGGTGCGATCGCCGGCGGCGTCGGCGCGATACCCGGTGCGATCATCGGCGGCGCCGTCG
>DATFES010000110.1:0-3543 GCA_035250945.1 Alphaproteobacteria bacterium
CTCGATGCGCGCACCCTCGACGCCGGCCAGGCCCGCGGCGAGTTCGGCCGCCGCGGCATTGGCGTGGCGCGCGTTGGCCAGCCACAGATCGTCGGCGAGATACGCCGCCATCTGGGCGGAAAGGAAACGCATCTTCGACCACAACTGCGCCGCGCGCTTGCGGCGAAAGCCGAGGCTCTCCCCCTTCGCGCGCTCGAAGACGATCACCGCCTCGGCGGCGAGCGCGCCGTTCTTGGTGGCGCCGAACGACAGCGCGTCGACGCCCGCCTTCCACGTCGCCTCGGCCGGAGTTGAGCCCAGCCGCACCAGCGCGTTGGCGAAGCGCGCGCCGTCGACATGCAGCGCGAGTTTATGCGCGCGGCAGACCTCGGCGACGGCCGCGATCTCGTCGATGCCATAGACCGTGCCCGCCTCGGTCGCCTGCGTCAGGCTGACCGCCGCCGGCTGCACGTGATGCACGACGCCGGCCCCGGCGCCGGCGAGAACCTTCGCCAGATCGCCGGCGGCGATCTTGCCGTGCGCGCCCGGCACGCCGACCAGCTTGGCGCCGCCGCTGTAGAACTCCGGCGCGCCGCATTCGTCCATGTTGACGTGCGATTCGGGATGGCAATAGACGGCGCCCCACGGCGGCGCCAGCGCCGACAGCGCCAAAGCGTTCGCCGCCGTGCCGGTCGCGACGAGGAACACCGCGCAATCGCGCTCGAAAATCTCGGCGAGCCGCTTCTCGACGCCGCGCGTCAGATCGTCGTTGCCGTACGGCATGACGGAGCCTTCCGCCGCCGCCGCGATCGCCGCGACGATGGCGCGGTGCGCGCCGGCGGTATTGTCGCTGCAGAAATTCATCGCCGCTTCTCCCTCGGGTCGTTCATCGCGGGTCCGTCGGCAGGAAGCTCCCGAGCAACGCGCCGTTCGCCGGATCGACGACGACGAGACGCTCGGCGCCGCCCGCCTCGCGGACATGAAGCACGACCAGACCGCCCGCCGTTTCCATGCGCTCGATCCGGGCGCCGGGGCCCAAACCCAATCCGCGCGCGCCCCACGGCGCCTGCCCGGATCCGGCGCGCGACGGCGCCGGAGCGGGCGTCGGCGCCGACGATTCCGCCGTCGTGCCCAGTTGGCCCCAGCCTTGCAGGATGCCGTAGATCAGCGTCCCGAAGGCGATCACTATGAGAATGCCGAGCGCGGCGACAATGATCTTGAGCGTGCGCATCGTTTTGGCTTCAAGTGTCGTCGTTCACGAAAACGACCGAGGGTTCCAGCGGTGGAAGGCAAATCGATCGCCGATCGCGGCCGGACGATCGCCGTGACGATCGCGCCCGAGCATGCCGGCGAACGGCTCGATCGCGCCCTTGCGGCGGCGCTTACGCCTGCGCTTTCCCGCAGTCGCGTCAAGGCGTTGATCGAAGCCGGCCAGGTCCGCGCCAATGGCGGCGCGACCATAACCGAGCCCTCAAAAAGGGTCAAACCGGGACAAACTTTCGCCATCTTTGTTCCCGAGGCTGAGCCGGCATCGGTTCGCGCCGAGGCGCTGCCGCTCGACGTCGTTTATGAGGATGCGGACGTGATCGTGGTCGACAAGCCGGCCGGAATGGTCGTCCATCCCGCCCCCGGCAACTTCTCCGGAACGCTGGTCAATGCGCTGATCGCGCATTGCGGCGACGCCCTGTCGGGAATCGGCGGCGTGCGGCGGCCAGGGATCGTGCATCGTCTCGACAAGGATACGCGCGGGCTGATCGTCGCGGCGAAGAACGACGACGCGCATAAAAGTCTCGCCGCGCAGTTCGCCAAGCACAGCGTCGAACGCGTCTATGCGGCGCTCGTCTGGGGCGCGCCGCGGCCGAAGACCGGCGAGATCGCCGGCGCCATCGCCCGCAGCCGCGCCAACCGCAAGAAGATGACGGTCGTTGCGCGCGGAGGAAAGTCGGCGCTGACCCGCTATCGCGTGGCGCAGGAATTCGCCGGCGGCGCCGTGAGTCTTCTCGAGTGCCGGCTCGCCACCGGCCGCACGCACCAGATCCGCGTCCACTTGGCGGCGAAAGGGCACGCGCTGGTCGGCGACCCGGTCTATGGCCGCAAAGCGGCCCGCCGAGGGAAGTTGCCCGCGGCGGCGATCACCGCAATCGATCAATACCCCTATCAGGCGCTCGAAGCCGTTGTGCTCGGCTTTCGCCACCCGACAAGCCACGAAGTGGTTCGGTTTGAACGAGCTTTATCCAATCGGTTAAGTAGGTTAATCAGTACCTTAGAGATGGTTTAATTTGGCGCTAGGCATTCGGGGACCAAGCGGATATAGTGATGCCCGCGATCGGAATTCGGAATTTCGACGAATGCAGGGAGGGGCGCCCGGCGAACACCGGCTTGCGCCCCTTAGGCGTCGCCACGAAGCGACCCTGCGGCGCCATCGGTGCGGCGACAGCACCAGGGGCACGAACCATCACGAAGCTTACGGCGGACCAATCGTGAGCACCCAGCAACCACGTCAGGAACCCAAGCGGACCAGGGGCGCACTTCCAGTGCCGGCCTCGGAAGGCGGGCTCTCGCGCTATCTGCAAGAGATCCGCAAATTTCCGATGCTCGAGCCCGAGGAAGAGTACATGCTCGCCAAGCGATGGCGCGAGCACGGCGACTCCGAGGCGGCGCACAAACTGGTCACCAGCCACCTGCGATTGGTGGCGAAGATCGCCATGGGCTACCGGGGCTACGGCTTGCCGCTGTCGGAACTCATCTCCGAAGGCAATGTCGGCATGATGCAGGCCGTCAAGCGCTTCGATCCCGAGCGGGGTTTTCGCTTGGCCACCTACGCGATGTGGTGGATCCGCGCCTCGATCCAGGAATACATCCTGCATTCGTGGTCGCTGGTGAAGATCGGCACGACGGCGGCGCAGAAGAAACTCTTTTTCTCCCTGCGCAAGATCAAGAGCCAGATGAAGGCGATCGAAGAGGGCGACCTCACGCCCGAGCACGTCAAGAAGATCGCCCACGAACTCAACGTGCCGGAATCCGACGTCATTTCGATGAACCGCCGGCTGTCGAGTCCTGACCAGTCGCTGAACGCGCCGTTGCGCGGCGACGGCGAAGGCGAATGGCAGGACTGGCTGGTCGATGACGAGGACAATCAGGAGATCCGTCTCGCCGACAGCCAGGAGAGCGAGCGCCGGCATCGCCTGCTCGAGCGGGCGATGAAGACCCTCAACGAGCGCGAGCGTCACATTCTCGCCGAACGACGGCTCCGCGACGAGCCGATGACGCTCGAGGACCTATCGCAGAAATACAGCATCAGTCGCGAGCGCGTCCGGCAGATCGAAGTGCGCGCGTTTGAGAAGCTGCAGAAAGCGATGAAGGCGATGGCGGTCGACGACGCCAAGCAACGCTCCACGCAGGCCGCGCCGGTCAAGAACTAGCGGATGATTCGACCGAGTGCGCTCGCCGCACGCACCGTCGAAGAAACGAAAGCGCCCCGCCGAAGTAACGGCGGGGCGTTCTGCTTCGCCTCCGGCCTTCGCGCAACGCGGGCCTACGAACCCGGCTGCGGCTCCGGCTTGA
>DATFES010000116.1:0-4330 GCA_035250945.1 Alphaproteobacteria bacterium
ATGCGCGTCGCCGTTGTTCCGCTGCCGTTCGAGCCCGAGCCCCCGAAGCCCGTTGCGAGCGCTCCAGCGCCGACGCCGGAGGCGACGCCGCCCCTCGCCGCTAGGCCGGCCGAACAGGCGGCCGCATCGAGCGATCACGAACAAGAACCGATCGAAGAACCGGCGACGATGCTGATCGACGACACGCCCGGCGTCGAACCGCCGGTTCCGTCGGTTGATGCCGACGCTCCCAGGCGCCGCTTCAGTTTTCGCGCCAATGAAGGCGCCGATGCAAAGAAGCCGCAGACCTACGAGGAATGGCGACGCCTCGCCGACGAGGAACGTCGGCGCGAAGGCGGCGCGGATCCACGATTCGAATATGTACCGTTGGAGTCCTCGCAGCCAGCGGCGCCGCGCGTGCTGATTCCGCCGTCGGCCGATCTCCCCGTCCAGTCGGGCGCGCCACCGTCGGCAGTCCCCGACGAGCCGCCGCCCGGCGGCGTGCCGTGGGTCGCGGCGGTCGAGTCGGCGCTGATGCGCGCCGCCGCGAAGCGTGCGACCGACGACGGCGCGGCGCCCGCGCCGTCCAGCGTCGCCCCGATTCACCCACACACCGCGACTCCGGCGCCGGCCGACGAAGGTCACGCCGCGATCAAGGTCGACGTTCCGCCGGCCGAAAGCTCGCCGCGGAAACCGCCGGCCAAGAAGCGCCGCTTCGGTTTCTTCTGATATCGCTCAATCGACGATCGCGCGCGGCCGTCGAAGAACGAGCCATGACCGGGCGCGATGCGACGATACCGAGATCGAGCGGGCGCTAGCCGAATGTCACGCCGGCCGACTGCGCGCGCAGCCGCGGATCGCGCGAACGGACCAAGACGGGTCGGCCCTCGAGGATTTCGAAACAACGCGCCAGCGTGTCCTCTTCCAGCCGCCGCATCGCCTCGTGGGTATAGAACGTGAGATGCGGGAACAGGATCACGTTATCACGCCCGTAGAGCGCGCTGAGCGGATGGCCCTCGCGAGCAAGCGGCTCGCGCTCGAAAACGTCGAGGCCGACGCCGGCGACCCGTCCATCGACGACCGCGCGCACGAGCGCCGCTTCGTCGACGACTGCGCCCCGCGAAACGTTGATCAGAATCGCCGAACGTTTCAGGCGGGCGATCTCGGCGGCGCCGATCAGGTGTCGCGTCGTTTCGTTCAGAACGCAGTGCACCGACACGAAATCCGCCGCCGCGAGCATGCCGCCGAAATCGTCATGCTTTTCGATTCCCGCGGCGCGCATCGTATCCGCGTCGACGTATGGATCGTATGCCAGGACGCGGGCGCGGAATCCCGCCTTCGCCATCCGCGCCAGGCTGCGGGCGATGCGGCCTGCGCCGACCAATGCAAGCGTTTTCCCCGCGATATCCTGGCCGAGCCAACGAGCCTCCGGCCAGATCCATCCCTCCCGTTGGACCGCCCGGGTTATCGCGGGCAGCCGTTTTGCAAGCGCGATAAGCAGGGCGAAAGCGCCTTCGGCGACCGATTCCTCGGCGTATTCCGGAACGTTGACGACCGGAATTCCGCGCCGGCGCGCGGCCGCGATGTCGATGGCGTCGATGCCGACGCCATATTTTACGATGCCTTTGAGGCGCTTCGCTTCGTCAATGATCCGGCCGCTGATCGGCGTGTAGCACATGAGTAAAAGCACGGCGTCGCTCGCCTCGCGCGCCAGCTCATCCTCGCTGATCGCCGAGGGAAGCGTGACGAGATCCGCGCCGCGGGCGATCAAGCCCGCATCGATGCCCGGACATTCGAGTTCGCGATCGGTTCGAATGACCTTCATGGCTCGCCGCTTTCGTCCACGTTAACGCTCAGCGGCGGATCGTGACACGCCGGCGGCTGTAACGACAAGCGACGCGCTTACGGAGGAACGGGCGCCCGAGCCGTATCATTTCTTGGCGCGGGCGCCGCGGAGTTCGACGTTAATTTCTTGGCGACTCGACCTTTACCAGCCTTATCGCCCCGCCGCCACGCGCGCGATCGCGGCGTCGAGCAACTCGAGGCCAAGATCGATCTCCGGGTCGCTTACCGTAAGCGGCGGCGCGATGCGCATCGTGCCGCCCGAGGCGCCGGCGCGCACGATGTTCGCCGACAAGCCAAGCTCCATCGCCGCGTCGGTGACCGCGTCGGAGATCGTCTGCGCATCCTTGCCGTCCGCGTCGGCGAATTCGATGCCCATCAGCAGCCCGCGTCCACGCACATCGCCGATGCAGGGGTGACGCTGCTGCAACGCCCGCAAACCGGCCGCAAGCCGCGCTCCCGACGCGCGCGCCTTGTCGGACAAGCGGTCGCGGATGACGATCTCGAGCACCTTCAGGCCGACGGCGGCCGGCAGCGGGTCGTTGACATGGGTGGTGTAGAACAGGAAGTCGCGCGCCTCGGCTTCGCGTGCGATGTCGTCGCTCGTCATTACCGCCGACAACGGCAGGCCGGCGCCGAGCGTCTTCGACAGCGTGAGGATGTCTGGTGCGATCTCGTCGCGCTCGAAAGCGAACATGTAGCCCGTCCTTCCGACGCCGGTCTGCGCCTCGTCGAGGATCAGCAGCATGCCGCGCGCCCTGCAATGCGCCTGCAGGGCGGTCAGATATCCGGGCGGCAACTCGAGGACGCCGCCGCTGCTCAAGATCGGTTCGGCGATGAAGGCGGCGAGATTCCCGGTGCACTGACGGTCGAGCAGTTCGAACGAATCGTCCAGTTCCTGCCGCCAGTCGACGCCGCGAAAGCGCGGACGATAGGTATTCGGAGCGGGAATGCCGAACGATCCGGGCGACAACGGCCCGATGCCGCGACGCCCTGCCTTGTACGTCGCCGCGGCGGCGGCGCCAGTCATGCCGTGCCAGGATTGGGTGAAGCCGACGACTTCCCACTTGCCCGTGACGAGCTTGGCCAGACGAATCGCCGCGTCGTTCGCTTCGCCCCCCGTCGACAGCAGCATGACCCGCGGCAGGCCGGGAACCAGCCGCGCCAGCGCCTCGGCGAGGTCGACCACCGGCGCCGACAGCATCGAGGAGAACAAATGATCGAGCCGTCCGATCGATTCGCGCACCGTCGCCACGATCTCCGGGTGGCAATGGCCGAGGATGGCGCTCATTTGGCCGGAGGTGAAATCGAGCACCCGACGGCCTTGGGCGTCATAGAGAAACGCCCCCTTGGCACGCACCGGCACGAAGGGCACGAACTCGCCGCCATAGCGCAACATGTGCCGCCGGGCGCGGCTCCAGAACGCAGTCTCGGCATCGGTGATTGGACTGGTCGCCACGTCGTTCATCGCCCGCTCCATGCGAAGGACTACGCGAAGTGAGGATGAGTTTAAGCCGGGCGATGACCGGAGGCCAGCGTGCAGCGCGGCAATAGTTAGATCAAGACTTCGCGCCACATTGCTGAAGCGTCGCTCGCTCCGACCCAGCCGTTCTCCGAGGGCCTCATGATTCTGCTGGCGTCGGTGTCAAGTCGGAGACCTTTTGTGTTCCTCGGTCGTCCGATGGTTGCTCAGCCGCCAAAACACGATCCAAACCAGACCGCTTACACAGAGAATCAGCGCACCTAGATCGAAGGCAACCTGAGAACGACCGGCCATCTCCGCCAGGTGACCGACGAGCCATGGACCCGACACGTTCAAGAAGTAATAGACCGTGAAGAATAATCCCATGCCCACGGAACGCGTCGCCGGCGCGAGGACCCGCGCGGGCAGGCTCAGGATCGGCCCGCACGGCAGCCCGCTGATGACGCCAAGGAGAATGAACGCCGGTAATACTGCGTCGACACGCGACGACAAGAGAAGCACGCCAGCGTAACCAATGAGTCCGCCGACCAGAATCGTCGAGTTGCGGCCGGTTCGATCGGCGAGCCATCCCCCGAAGGGCAGCGAAAGCGCGACAAGCCAGAGAACGACGCTCGTGGTCGAACTTGCCGCGGCAATCGTCCATCCGCGTTCGATCAGCATCAGGGGGCCAAATCCGATGATCGCCACCAGGCTGACATTGTAGAGTCCATAGATCACGCCGGCGGCAACCACCGCCGACGCGGCGCGCGGGTCAGGCCAGCGCGATGGCGGCGAAAAATCCGGCCCCGCCTGAGGCGGCGCCCGATACAAAAGGATCAGCGCGACGAGCGATCCGACGAGATAGACGACGATCGCCAACGACGCCAAAGTCCGGCCATCGCCTCCCGCGATCGCCGGCAATGCGACGAGCGCCAGGGCAATGCCGAAAGGCGAGGCATTGCCGAATATCGCCATCGCGGTGGCGATTTCCCTGCCGGCGAACCAGTCGGTCACCATCTTCGCCACCGCGACGTTCAGCAGAATTCC
>DATFES010000120.1:0-8500 GCA_035250945.1 Alphaproteobacteria bacterium
GCCCGATCGAATCGCCACGCCCGAGGGCGAGCCGATTTTCTGGCTCCTAGGCACGCTCGCCACGGCGGTCGGCGGCCCGGTAATGCTGGTGGCGAGCAGCGCCCCGCTGATCCAGCGCTGGTTCTCGCTGACCGTGAGCACGGACGCTGGCGATCCGTATTTTCTTTATGCGGCGAGCAATCTCGGCAGTCTCTTGGCGCTACTGGCGTATCCATTGGTTATCGAACCTAACCTCGATCTCGGCGCGCAAGCCACGCTGTGGACGCTGGGCTACGTCGCGTTGCTGGCGGCGCATGCGGCGTGCTTGTGGGCCGCCGCGGGCCCCACCCGGACCTGGAGCCGACCTCGCCTCCACCTCGATTTTACGCGCGAGCGCCCGAAGTGGAGCGAACGTCTAATGTGGCTGGCGCTGGCATTCGTTCCATCGAGCCTGTTGCTCGGCGTCACTTCGCACATCACCACCGATCTCCTCTCGGCGCCGCTGTTCTGGGTGGCGCCGTTGGCGCTTTATCTGCTGACCTTCATCCTGGCGTTCGCGCGCTCGACAGCGCGATTTGTTCCCTGGGCATCGCCCCTGCAACTCGCCGCCATGATGGCGCTGGTGATCGTCACGGTTTGGCCGCCCTTGGACAATTTTGTAATCGCCATTGGCGCGCACTTGATGGCGTTTTTTCTATCGTGCCTGATGTGTCACGGCGAGTTGGCGCGTCGACGGCCAGCGGCGCTCTTTCTGACCGAGTACTACTTCTGGATTTCGCTCGGCGGGGCGCTTGGCGGCGTGTTTAATGCGCTGGCGGCGCCGCTGCTGTTCAACGGCGTGTACGAGTATCCCATCGCCCTCATATTGGCTTGCTTGCTGCGGCCCGGCCTCTGGCTCGGTGCGCCGGCGCGCCGTGCGCTCGATTTCGCGCTTCCGGCCGTCGTCGCGGCTGGGCTGTTCTTCGCTCCCGAGCTTGCGCGGATGGCGGGCGAGGTTGGCGGCTGGGCCCGCGCCGACGCGCGTTCGGGTGTACTTCTTGCGCTGTCGCTTGTCGCGATCATGGCGCTGATCGCGCTTCGCGGACGCCCTCTCGCCATCGGACTGGTTATCGCTGCTGCATTCGCCGCGAAGGGGATGGTTCTGGACGAGCGGCAGCGCCTCGTCCTGGAAAAGGAGCGAAGCTTCTACGGCGTATTGCGCGTCGAGCGGCACGCCATCACCAATCTGTTCTTTCTCGAACACGGCACGACCACGCACGGCTCGCAGTCCCATGCCCGCTCGATGGCTCGCGAACCGCTGACCTACTATTTCCGGAGCGGGCCGTTCGGCGACGTGTTCCACGCCGCGGCGCGCGCGGGCCGTACCGGCAGAGTGGCGATCATCGGGCTGGGCGCCGGAAGTCTGGCTTGCCTCGGCGGGCCCGGCGAGGAATGGACGTTCTACGAAATCGACCCTCTGGTCGAGCGCTTTGCGCGCGATGCGCGTTACTTCACTTTCCTGCGCGACTGCGATCCGGATAAAAACGTCATTATCGGCGATGCCCGCCTGTCGCTGCGCGCAGCGCCTCCGGCGGGCTTCGATGTGATCGTGGTCGACGCCTTTACATCGGACTCGATCCCGATCCATCTGCTGACGCGCGAAGCGCTGCAGCTTTATCTCGACAAGTTGGCGCCCAACGGACTGATCGCCTTTCACATCAGTCACCGCGTTCTCGATCTGGCGCCGATCGTCGGCCGGTTAGCCGGCGATGCCGGTCTCGTCGGCCGGCTGAAACGTCAACGCGTCATGCGGACCGATCTCGAGCGCGTGTTCGGCTATGCCGTCGACGTCGCCGTCGTCGCACGCTCCGAATCGACGCTCGGGCCGATCGGTCGCGACAGCGAGTGGCGGCCGCTCCCGGAGGGCGTAGGCGAGCGCGTGTGGACCGACGCCTACAGTTCGCCGCTCTCGGCGATTTCGACGCGGCGCTTGCTGCGGTAAAGCATAAGTCGGCGCCTCCCAACGCCCCACAATTGCCCGCCCAAGCAAAATCGTCGTATAGTCATGTCTTACGATGGCGATTACTTCACGAGATCGTGTATTATAGAGTAGAAATGCGTGACGTATGGCGAATGACAAGTCGTTATCGCAGCGCGATCTGAATATCCTGATCGATCTCGCGCAACGCGTCATGTGGGCTGGTCCGGAAATTCACCGGGAGCTTCAAAAGCACAGGATATTCATCACGCCTGCGCGCTTCTACGCCGACATTCCGAGCGTCGATGAAGTGGAGGCGTCCTTCGAGTACGGTGAGCCCGACGGCCCGTATAACGACCCGGCGTTGTTCGACGCCGACCGCATGCGCCGCTTTCTCGCGAAGATCGCGCCCTTCGCGGCCGAGTTCAGCCCGCCCAACTCGGGCGACGTCGAGGCGCCAAAGGAATACTTCTGGGAGAACCCGCTATTCTCGCACGCGGACGCGATGGCGTACTGGTCCGTCATACGGTTTGCGAAGCCGGCGCGCATCATCGAAGTCGGCGCGGGGTTCTCGAGCCTGATCGCGTTGAGCGCGCTCGCCGCCAATGGCGGCGGGCAACTTTGGTGCGTCGAGCCGCACCCGAGCGACTGGCTCAGCGAACTGGCGACGGATGGCCGATTGACGCTCGTTCGCGAGAAGGCGCAAACCTTGCCGCCGAGGTTCTTCCACGATCGGCTGGGGAATGGCGACATTCTTTTCATCGATTCGACGCACACCGTAAAGATCGGCAGCGACTGCCTGCACCTTTACCTGCGTGTGCTACCCCGACTGCGACGCAACGTGCTCGTCCACGCTCACGACATCTGCCTGCCTTATCCGTTTCCGATGCGTCGTGCGCTGTACGATCAAGTCCACTGGACCGAACAATATCTGCTCTACGCCTACCTTCTGGAAAATCCAAAGACGCGCATCCTTTTCGCGAGCCATTTCATGGGTCAGGCGCTGCGCGACGATCTGGTGCGCTTCATGCACGGTCGGGCGGGGGCAGGCGGGGGAAGCTTTTGGTTCTCGCTCGGCGGAGACGACCAAGCTTTCGACCCGAGCCGCTGACGGGTTTACCGATTGGGAGCCCTGGTGCCGCCGAGTTGAATCGAACAACCGACCCCGTCCTTACCAAGGACGTGCTCTACCACTGAGCTACGGCGGCACGGGCGTGCGGAATTGCGGTCCGGAAAGTGCCACAGGCGAGGTCCTCGCGCAACAGGAGCAGCAGGCCGCATGTCCGGCGAATCAGCCGAGCGCGTGCCGGCGCTCAGGCCTTCGACGCC
Organism: Alphaproteobacteria bacterium; assembly: GCA_035250945.1. Classification (GTDB taxonomy): domain Bacteria; phylum Pseudomonadota; class Alphaproteobacteria; order CACIAM-22H2; family CACIAM-22H2; genus DATFES01. The sequence continues at coordinate 3,266 of DATFES010000120.1, forward strand.
CCATAATAGAGCGTCACCGTGTGGGTCGCTTCGGCGAAGAACAGCCAGCGCTCGATGAGAACGCCAAACATCGCCGACAGCGCCGCGATAAGTCCCGGATCGTGCACTGGCCGCGCCGGCCCGTATCCGAGTGCCTCGGGTGACCCGACGATATGATCGTTGCGGTAAGGTCATAGAACTCGCAATTCGCATTGCGGCAAAAACAGGAGTAGGTGGACGGTCGGATTGGATAGGAGCGGATTTCGGCGTTCTTACCAAAAAGCGGACATCGCGCGTTTCGCCCGCAAGCTATTTCCTGGGTCAGGCGGCGGCCAATGACCTTGCGCGCTAATGCACGATCGGGTGGAGACGGACGCGGCTACCCCTGAGTACCTCGACGCTCCCACCGGCGTTATCGGAATCTTTCCGCCGAGCGTCTCAATAGCTCATAGATTCTCACGCCTTCAACCCGCTTCCGCTTCGCAGCGCGGTCAAGGGCGGTTAGCTTCATCCATCCCGGTATTGTAGGATCGGCGCCCGCGTCGACAAGTAGCTTCGCGATTTCATACGTGCATTCTTGCGCGACAAGCGCCAATGGGGTTTCGCCGGCTCTATCGGAGTCATGAGCATTCACGTCGGCCCCGCGTTCGATCAGATAAGCGGCGACAGCGATATGCCCCTCCTTGACCGCATAGTGCAGCGGAGTCCAGTCAAGATCCTCATCAAACGCATTGATGTCGCATCCTTGCTCGAGTAGCTCCCGCACTCGGTCAAGATCTCCATCCTGTGCGGCGGAGTGCAGGTTGTTCATTTCGAATCCATGACCTGGCATGAATGCTCGCCTCTCGGCCGGATGTTGATTGCGGCTCCTGTCCCGTCGTACCGTGGCCCTTGCGTATCACATACGGCCGGGGCGGCGCGTCGGGAGGTTTCCCACGCAGTGGTGGTCTGAGCTTGGCGTTCAGACTTTTGCCGCCCCATAATAGAGCGTCACCGTGTGGGTCGCTTCGGCGAAGAACAGCCAGCGCTCGATGAGAACGCCAAACATCGCCGACACCGCCGCGAGCGGAGCGAGGATGGCGGCCAGCGTTCCGCCGGCAGCAAGCCCGGCAAGCGCGAGCGCCAACGGTGCGGCGAATCCGACGATGAGCGCGACACGACGCAACTTCGCGGCGTGCTTGCGGGCGATTGCGAACCCCATCTCCTTCTGCAGATAGTTCTCGGCCGTATTGGGCGGGTCGAGCAACCGCACGCGACCGCCGCCGATCAGCCCGGTCGCCGTTTCCGGCGTGCTCGCCGCAAGGCCGGCATCGATGATGCGCCAATACCGCCATTTCACCCCGCCGGCGATGACAATCGCCGCCACCGCCAGCGCAAGCAATGGCCGCGCGCCAAGACCAAACAGCGCGGCGAGCGCCGCCAGCCATAGCGCGCCGGTCATGAGCGCCAACGCGAAATAGACGGGCACCACCAAGCCGTTGTGCCACTGCCGGATGGGTCTCAGCGAGGCGTAGATCATGCCGGTGCACCAGACGGTGACGACGGCGAGAATTGCGCTTGCGTAACCGGCGAGCGCGAAAATCCCGTCCGCGCTCGCGAACAACACCCACCCCGAGGCGAACGCCAAGGCGGGTAGATATGCAAGCAACGCCGCCAAGCCCTCGCGCGACAGCCACGAGGTGCGAATCTGCGAGACGGCGCGCCAGGCGCGTTCGGGATGGCCAAGATGCAGCATCGATGCAAAGAGTCCGGCGGTCACCATCGTCAACGACAACGCAATTGCCGCGGCTCCGAACCAACGCTCGATGGGCAACAGGCCGAGCGGGCCCATCACGCCGAGGAGGGCCAGGAGGCCATATCCGGCGCCCGACGCCGTGGTAAAGAAAATGACCGAATAGGCGGGGTGCATGTCGGACGTCGGATGACGGATGTCAGATGACGGATGCCCGAGAGCATCGGGTGCGTCGCGCATCGATCGGCCCGCTCGCATGCCGGCGACCGACATCCGACATCCGATTTCCGCATGTTTTCATCGCGACAACACGCGATCGATCCAGCGCAATAGCAGATGCGCGTCGCCGCCGCCCGATTCACGGCGTGGCGAATCGCCGCGGTCGCCGGGCGGCTTCTTTCCGGCGCGCGGCGGGAGATATTTGTTGACCGGCCGATAGCCAAGCTCGGGCATAAGATCGACGCCGCCCCGGTCGGCGACAAGGCGGGACACAGCGGAGTTAGGGTCGCCGAGGTCGCCGAAATGGCGGGCATGCGTCGGGCAGGTCGACACGCAGGCCGGCACGCGCTCGCGCTCCGGCAAGTGCTCGTTGTAGATCCGGTCGATGCACAGCGTGCATTTCTTCATCACCCCGGCATCATCATCGAACTCGCGTGCGCCATAGGGGCACGCCCACGAACACAGCTTGCAGCCGATGCACGTGTCGGGGTTAACCAGGACGATGCCGTCCTCGGCGCGCTTATACGACGCGCCGGTCGGGCAGACGGTTACGCAGGCGGGTTCCTCGCAGTGCAGGCACGATCGAGGAAAATGGACCGTCCGGCCATCGTCGCCCTCGCCCCACTCGAAGGTATGGACGCGATTGAACCACACGCCGCTTGCGGCGGGACCATAGGGATCGCGATCGGGCAACGGCGCCGAGTGACCGCCGGTATTCCACTCCTTGCAACTGACCGCGCAGGCATGGCACCCGACGCAGGTGTCGAGATCGATCACCAGGCCGAGTTTCTTGGCGCCGGGTCCGGCGGCGGGGAGATCGGTCATGGGCCGCCCTCGGAACGCCGTGCGAAGCCGCCGCCGTACCGCAGGATCGGCGGCGGGTCGATGAGGCCTGGCGGCCGCTTGAGCGGCGGCAATCGCGGTTCGCTCGCACCGACCTCGACCTGATCGGCCTTCGTGACGCGCACGCGAAGGTCGTACCAAGCCGCTTGGCCGGTCACTGGATCGGAATTCGAGTAGCGGTATCCGTCGCGCTCGGGCAGCAGCTCGCCGACGAGGTGGTTGAGCAGGAAGCCGTGCGTCACTTCGGGCGATCGAGGATCGAGATTCCAGGCGCCGGCGCGCTTGCCGACCGCGTTCCAGGTCCACACCGTGTCGCGGTTGACGCCATCCATCAGTCGTACTTGCGCCTTGACGCGGCCATGCGCGCTTTCGATCCACGCCCAATCGTCGTCGTCGAGCCCGAGCGATGCCGCGGTCGCGCGGTGCATGTAGAGACGGTTGGCGCCGTGGATCTGTCGTAGCCACGGGTTGTGGGAGCCCCAGGAGTGATACATCGCCATCGGCCGCTGGCTGATCGCGCGCAGCGGAAACCGCGCGGCGTCGCCGAGTTGTTCCTCGAACGGCGGATACCAGATCGGCAGCGGATCGAAGTAGGTTTCGATTCGCGCGCGATGGCGTTCGGGCGGCTGGACCGCCCCGTGCCCGCGGGCGGCCAGTCGAAACCGCTGCAGCGGCTCGCAATAAAGCTGAAGGATGATCGGCTCCGGCTTGTCGATGAAACCGAAGTTCGTCGCGTGCTCGAGATACGCCTTGTTGGCGTGCTTGAAATAGCGCGCCTCTTCCGGCAACTCGTATCGCCAGAAGCACTCATTGGCGATGTAGCGCTCGAGTTGACGCGGATTGGGCGCGCCGACCCCGTCGCGATCGCCCTCCGGCCCGCGCCAACCAGCGAGCGGTCCAATGCCGGGGCGGCGCTCGTGATTGGCGATGTAGTCGGCATAAAGGCCGGGGTATTTCGGCTTGCCGTCGGCGGTGACGAACCCTGGCAGCTTCAGTCGTGCGCCGAGTTCGATCAGGACATCCTGAAACGGCCGTACCTCGCGGTCGGGTTTGACCACCGGCTGACGGATCGCGTCGGCCGGTCCATCGGCGCTGCCGATCGGTCGGTCGAGCAACGAGATGCAGTCCCACCGCTCGAGAAATGTGGTGTCGGGAAGCACCAGATCGGCGTAAGCGACCATGTCGGAAGCGTAGGCGTCGGCATAGATGATGCGTGGGATGCGATACTCGCCGCTCGCCGGATCGGTCGCCGTCAGCATCGCCAGGGTATCGCCGGTGTTCATCGCCGAATTCCAGGCCATGTTGGCCATGAACATGAACAGCGTATCGATGGGATAAGGATCGCTGCGAGCGGCGTTGGCGATCACCGTATGCATCAAGCCGTGGGCGGCGAGCGGCGCGTCCCACGAATACGCCTTGTCGATGCGCAGCGGCGCGCCGCCGTCGTCGATCAGCAGGTCCTCGGGTCCCATGGGGAAGCCAAGCGGCGGGCCGGCAAGCGGCCGGTCGGGCGCTACCTGATCGGCATGTCCGGCCGGGCGAATCGGCGGCGGCGCCGGCCGCGGGTAGGGCGACTTGTAACGCCAGCCCCCTGGCGTATCGATCGAGCCGAGCAGCATCTGCAAGAGATGCAAGGCGCGGCAGGTATGAAATCCATTCGAGTGCGCGGAGATGCCGCGCATCGCGTGCACGGCAACCGGACGGCCGATCATGCGCGCCTGGCGTCGGCCGGCCCAGTCCGTCCACGGTTGCTCCAGAACGATCTCTTGGTCGAACGCGGCGTGGGCCAACTCGGTGGCGATCCGCCGGATCGTCATGGCCGGTATGCCGCAGGCCGCGGCGACCGCGTCGGGAGAGTATCGGGCGTCCAGCATACGCTCGGCGAAAAGATGGAACGCCGGAAAGGCCGTCCTGCCGTCGGGTAACCGCACCTCGCCGGCGATCTTGAGGCGGGCGTCGATGTCGTTCGCGTCGACGGGCGAATTGCGCTCGGCGTCCCACATCAACGGCCGCCCGTCATCGCCGCGGGCGAACAACCCGTCGTCGGCACCGCCGGGATCGCGGATGACCAGCCACGGGGCGTTGGTGTAACGGGCGAGGTAGTCGAAATCGACCTTGTCCGCCAACAGTAGTTCCCGGATTAGGGAAAACACCAGTAGGCCGTCGGCGCCGGGCGCGATCGCGAGCCATTCGTCGGCCACCGCACTGTATCCGGTGCGAACCGGATTGACCGAAACGACCTTTGCGCCGCGCGCCTTAAGCCGGCCGATCCCCGTCTTGATCGGATTGGAATCGTGATCTTCGGCGACGCCGAACAGCAAGAAATATCGCGTGCGCTCCCAGTCCGGCTCGCCGAACTCCCAGAAGCTGCCGCCGACGGTGTATAGCCCGGCCGCCGCCATGTTGACCGAACAGAATCCGCCATGGGCGGCGTAGTTGGGCGTGCCGAACTGCGCGGCCCA
>DATFES010000139.1:0-5157 GCA_035250945.1 Alphaproteobacteria bacterium
TCGTACCTCGAACGTCGCGCGATGTTCCATTTCTTTTCGCCGCTATATGAAGAAAGGATCCGCCCGATCGCCGCGTCGACGGCCGGCATTCAACTCCCGGGATGGAATTGGGACCATCTGGTATTTGGTCCGGTTACCTCCAAGCGGGTGCTCGCCCAACTGATCGAAACCGTCGGCGAGCGGCCGGCGGGAAGCGCGCTGTTCGCGCACCTCATTCTTCCGCACAATACCTACCTTTACGATGCCCGATGCGAGACGAATCCCGATTTCCTGAAATGGGTCGATCGCAATCGAACCGTTTTCTGGCCCTTCATCTCGAATACGCCAGAAGACCGCGCGCAGCGGTACGTGCGGTACTTCGAGCAGCTTCGCTGTACATATGGAATGCTCGACGCGCTGTTCGACGCGATGCGCGAGCGTGGAACGTTGGACCGCGCGATGATCTTCGTCCATGGCGATCATGGTTCGCGGATCGCCCTGACGGATCCGCTGCCCCAACTCGCCGACCGGCTGACGAAGCAAGACGTCATCGACGGTTATTCGACACTTTACGCAGTCCGGTTACCCGGCGCCGGATCGTCCGTGTCGACCGAAACCCGCTCGATCCAGGATCTGTTCGCTGAGCACGCACTTGGCGAGCCGCCACGCGCGGCGTTCCGTCGGGTCTATCTCGTCTCGCTGCCGAAGTGGCGACTGCAGCCGCTTGATATCTACGCCAACGAGTTCGATCTGGAGCGCGAGCAGGGCGGCCAGCACGCCTCGCAACGCTGATCGGCCGCACACCTCGGGGAGGGGACCGGCATTGAATAGGCGGCCCGTACCGTGCCAAGCTGGCTTTCTCCGTTCAGCCGCTGGGGCGGGTGCCTCACAACGGGCCGCGCGCCGCCACTGGATGCCGGTCGGGAGGGTGGTGACATCGGCGCCGAATTCGACTAGACGAGCCGTCCCATGTACAGCCTCCGCTCTCCGCCGTTGGACTTCGATCCGGCCTTCCAGATCGACACGCCGCCGCGCCAGACCGCCGCCCTCGTCTTCGCTTCTCCCCATAGCGGCAACTTTTATCCCGAGGCGTTCGTCCGCGCCTCCAAGCTCGACCGGCTGACCTTGCGCCGATCGGAGGACGCCTTCGTCGACGAGCTTTTCGCCGCGGCGCCATCGGTCGGCGCGCCGCTGATCAAAGCACTGTTTCCGCGCGCTTTCGTCGATCCGAACCGCGAGGCCTACGAGCTCGACCCTGCGATGTTCGGCGAGGCGCTCCCCGAGTTCGTCAATACCGCCTCGCCGCGCGTCGCCGCCGGGCTCGGCACCATCGCCCGGGTGGTCGCCAGCGGCGCCGAAATCTATTTCGGCAAGCTAAGCTTCGCCGAGGCGCGCAGCCGCATCGAGCATCTCTATCGGCCCTATCACGCGGCGATCGCGCGGCTGCTCGATGAAACCAAGTCGCGCTTTGGCCGCGTCCTTCTCGTCGACTGCCACTCGATGCCCTCGGTGGGCGGCCCGATGGACCGCGACCCCGGCAAGCGGCGCGTCGACTTCGTGCTCGGCGACTGCCACGGCGCATCGTGCGCGCCGCGACTGGTCGACCAGGCCGAGCGGTGGCTGCGTGCCCGCGGCTATACGACGGCGCGCAACGACCCCTATGCCGGGGGCTTCTGCACCCGCCATTACGGTCGTCCAGGCGAAGGGCGTCATGCCTTGCAGATCGAGATCAACCGCTCGCTATACATGGACGAAACGCGCATCGAGCGCAGCGAAAACTTTTCGCGGCTCGCGGCCGACATGAGCGCGCTCGCCGGATTCCTGACGGATGTCACGGCAAGGGAGGTGGCCGCGCCGTGAATTTCAGCGCCGGGCCCGCGGTCGCGATTCGCGAGACGACCGACGCCGATCTGCCGGATATCCGAGCCATCTACTCGCATCATGTTCTCCACGGGCTCGGCAGTTTCGAGGAAGTCCCGCCCGATCTCGCCGAGATGCGCCGGCGGCGCGGCGATGTGCTGGCCCGCGGTCTCCCCTATATCGTCGCCATGCTGGACGGGCGGGTGGCCGGGTACGCCTACGCGGGACCCTATCGGACCCGCTCTGCTTATCGCTACACGGTCGAAGACTCGATCTACGTCTCGCCGGACTTCCACCGTCAGGGCGTCGGCCGGGCGCTGCTCGAAGCGCTGATCGCGCGTTGCACGGCGCTCGGATTTCGCCAAATGATCGCCGTCATCGGCGACAGCGCCAACGACGGCTCTATCGGCCTGCACGCCGCGCAAGGATTCGTTCAGGTCGCGCTCTTGCCGGCGGTCGGCTTCAAGTTCGGTCGCTGGGTCGACGGCGTGTTGATGCAACGTGCTCTCGGCGAGGGGCAGTCGACCCCGCCCGCTACCCGCTGACAGACGTGGCGGAAAGGCTCGCCGTGCGCGGCCCAAGCGCGGCCTCGCGCCGGACGCGACCGGTTCGCGGATTTCGTGTCACGACGCCACCTTGAAGATAAAAACGACGTCACGGCCGTTCACTCGCCCGACATGCGCCGGCGGCGCGCAAAAGCGCGCCGTCATCCGCGGCGACGCGCGGCCGGCTTGCGCACGCTTGGGCTCCGAAACGTCATAACAGGCGCCTTCGCGTTCGAGGAGGCCGAACACGACGTAGTAATCGACGTCCAGGTCCCGCAACACGCTGCCCAAATCGTCGCCTCGCTTGATACGCTCGAGAAGTGCGCGGTCGCCCACCAAGCCCTCGAGTTGAACCACGGGGCTGGCGGTAAGGTAGGCCGCCATGCCGGCGAGGTCGCCGATGGCGTAGCCGCCAGGGCGCATGGACGCGAATTTCGCAAAGTCCTGCGCCAAGGCGAGCCGCACCTGGCCATAGGGGTTTCCGGATCGCCATGTTCCCAGAATTCCTGACACCGTCGCGGATATCAGCACGCCGAACGCCGCCGCACCAAGCGCGACGACGGGTAACCGCAGTCTTGCGGCGAGCTGTCCGGCGGCCTCGCTCAAAAGGGCGAGCATGAACGGAATCGCCAGCACCAACGGATAAAAATACCAGGGCCACAGGTGCCACGCGCTTAGCAATCCCACGACGAAATAAAAGGCGGGGACGAACAGCAGCGCCGCGCGACCGGCGATGAGTACGCCGGGCGGGCATCGCGTTGGCCAGCGACCGAACAACATCGCCGGGAGCCACGCCCACAGCAGAACGCCGGCCAAAAAATCGAAAAAATCGCCGCCACGAGCGAAGAACATCGCGGCGGGCAAAAAGTCCCACGACAGCGCTGGAAACGAAACAAGCTGCTTCGCAGCCGATGACACGGGCATCGGAGCGCCCGTGAGCGCGACGCCCGCCGCAGCCCAGAGCGCGATCGGCACGAGGCCCAGTACGCCGGCAGCCCAAGTCGACACGCGGCTGATCGCCGTACGCAACCTGCCGTCGCGCCAAGCTCCGATCGCCAAGGCTGCCGCGAGGATTGCGAACATCAGGGCGAGATCGAGTCGGGCGAGGATGGCGAGCGACGCTGCAAGCGAAGCGTGGCACGCGCGCGTAAACGATGGTTGGTCGATCCATATCGCGGACCGCCGTAGAGCGTATATGGCAAGCGGGATGGCGAGGATGACCTCCATGCCGCCGCGGGCGATAAGCAGATACGCGATTTGCAGGAGGATCGCGCCAAGCCCGCTCGCTACCGGCGCCAGACCGCTGGCACGAAGCAGGCGATAAGTCTCTACCGCGGCCCAAAGCGACATGGCGGCGGCGATCACATATACGCCCGCAAGCATTGCGAAGCCCGTCCCGACGATCGCACCTAGCGCAAGGAGCGTCGCCAGCCAAAGCGGATGAAAGCCGTTGGTCGACGTCCGGCCGTCGAAGGACAGGAATTCTCCGGCGAGCGTGTTTTGCGCGATTTGTGCATAGTAATAGAAGTCGTCGGTCAGCAGCGTTAAAACCAGATCAGGATCGCGCGCGTGAACGATAAACGGCGTTGCGGCGGAAGCTAGCGCGAAAGCGACGCTCAGGACGCCGAGCGTACCGAGGAGCAATCGGTCCATGCGCGATTCATCGGCCATGCCGGAGACCGCCGCGTCGGTTAGGCGATGGAACGGCGCGGTGACGATTGGCAGATCGGCCGGAAATCATCGCCGCTCCGGCCAGGCGAGCCAGATCGCCATGGCGCCCAGCGTCCCGCCCATCAGCCAGCGCTGCGCGCGCCAAAACGCCGGACGCCCGCGCAGCCATTCGCCGAGCGCGCCGAGACCGAGCGCAATGCAGGCGAGGTACGCAAAGCCGGCGCAGATGAACAGCGCCGCGAGGGTCAGGATCTGCCCAGTCAATCGCCCTTTTTCGGGGCTGGCGAATTGCGGCAGAAAGGCGACGAAAAAAACCGCGACTTTTGGATTGAGCACGTTGGTGATCACCGCCTCGCGATAGATGCGCGCCAATGGCGCCGGTCGCGGCCGGGCTGCGATGCTGGCGTCGATCCCGAGATCCGAAAACGCACGCCAGGCAAGGTACAGAATATAAGCCGCGCCGGCATAACGGACCGCATCGTAGGCGTAAGGCACGTAGGCGACGAGACTGGCGAGTCCGAACGCGACGGCGAGCGAATGGACGATGAGGCCGGACGAGATGCCGAGCGCCGCCACGAGGCCGGCGCCCCTACCCTGCGCCATGCTGCGCCCGGCGACATAAAGCGTGTCGGGTCCCGGCGCCACGATCAACAGGATCGAGGCGATGGCGAAGGCGAGCAGCAGCGTCGTATCGGGCAACACCATCCAATCTCCTTTGCGGCAACATCGGGCAAGCCACTCGCCGCCGTCAATCGCGCCGTAGCCATCGGCCGATGACGAGACTGGACGTCGGGTAGGTGACGATCCACACTAACCTGACGCGGCGCTCGCGCGAGGGGAGACGGCGATGTTGTGGCGCCAGGGTCGGCGGAGCGCGAACATCGAGGACCGGCGTGGGATGGCGGGCGGACCGGTGCGTTACGGCCGCGCTGGGGCGGTCGGCGGCGTCGGCGGCCTGGGTGCGGTCGCGATCGTGGTGATCGCCTTGTTCTTGGGCGTCGACCCGACGGTGCTGCTGGAAGGCGGGCCGATCGGCGGGACGCCGGTCAGTTATGCGCCGCCGGCGGGCCGTATCGGCGGCGCACCCGATGAACGCAAGGAA
>DATFES010000143.1:0-8834 GCA_035250945.1 Alphaproteobacteria bacterium
TTCCTTCACTTTCGTTTCGTAGCGTTCGAGGTACCAGTCGAGATTGGCGAGCGTGTGGTTCTTGATTTCGCGCGCCGCGTCGCGCAACGCGTCGAATTCCGGAAGCCCCTCGATCGCCTGCAGGCGTTTGTCGAGGAACCCGGTCTTCATGATTCCAAGCGCTTGCTGCAGCACGGGGTTGTCGAGCGCCCGATGGGCGTTGTCCTTGAAGGCGCGGCTGGTGGACCGCACGGCGCTCAGCGCTCCCCGCGCCCGGATTCGCCGATCGGCGGCGCATCGGTCATGCCGGCAAGCACCTCGGCGACGTGGCGTACGGCGATCTTGTGGCCGTCCCGCTTGAGTTTCCCCGCCATGTTCATCAGGCAGCCCAGATCGCCGGCGAGCAGCGCGTCGGCCCCGGTGCTTGCAATGTCGGCGGTTTTCGCGCTCACCATCTTGTCGGAGATTTCCGGATACTTGACGCAGAACGTGCCTCCGAAGCCGCAGCAAACTTCGGCGTCGGCGAGTTCAGCGAGCTTGAGGCCGTCGACGCTGCGCAGCAACGTGCGCGGCTGCTGTTTGACGCCGAGCTCGCGCAAGCCCGAGCACGAATCGTGATAGGCGACGCTGGCCGGAAAGCGCGCCGCGACGCGACGAACGCCACGGACGTCGTAGAGGAACGACACCAGTTCGTAGGTGCGCTCGGCGAGCGCCATCGCGCGATGATGCCAACGCGCTTCGTCTTCGAACAAATGCCGATAGTGCTCCTTGATCATGCCGCCGCACGAGCCCGACGGCACGACGACATAGTCGTATGGCTCGAACAGCGCGATCATGCGCCGCGCAATGTCCTTGCTGTCGCGCCGGTCGCCGGAGTTGTAGGCGGGCTGGCCGCAGCAGGTTTGCAATTCCGGCACCTCGACGCTGCAACCGGCGTCCTCGAGCAATTTCACCGCGGCGAAGCCGACCGAGGGACGGAAAAAATCGACCAGGCACGTGACGAACAGGCCGACGCGCGGCCGGTCGGCGGGATCGGGTTCGGGCACCTTGGCCATTCCTCCATCGGCGATGAAGGTACAATGCGGTGCGCCGACGGCGTCTGGCAAGGGCCGCCGGCGGGCGCCTCGCGCTCCGATGCGGGAGCGCTGGCCGATGATTCGGCTGCGCCGGCGGCGCGAGCCGCAATCAGCGGCCGGCGAGCCGCGCCGCGCCGACCTCGCGCGGCAGAAGCAGCCAGTAGCGGCCGCTCGAACGCATCCGCCCGGCGCGTTCGGCCGCTTCGGCGCCGTGCCCCCAGAAAACGTCGCCGCGCACCGGCCCGCGGATCGCGCCGCCGGTGTCCTGCGCCACCATCAGGCGGCGCACACGTGCGTTGGGGTCGAGCGGGTCCTCGGCGTCGAGCCAGATCGGCACGCCCAAGGCGAGATGCGTGCGGTCGACCGCGAGGCTGCGGCCGGGAGTGAGCACCACGCCCTGGCTACCGAGCGGACCTTCGCCGTCGAGCGGGCGGAAAAAGACATAGGACGGATTCTGGTTCATAACCCGCGCCGCCTCGGCCGGATTGGCGAGCAGCCAGGCACGGATCGATTGCATCGAAACGTCCTCGCGCGCCATCGCGCCGCGGGCGATCAATTCGCGGCCGATCGGCACGTAAACGTGTCCGTTCTGCGCCGCATAGCCGACGCGCAGCATCTCGCCGTTGTCGAGCTGGACGCGCCCGGAACCCTGCACATGCAGGAAGAACGCGTCGATCGGATCATCGACCCAGACGATCTCAGGGGCACGGCCGGCGATCGCCCCGGCCTCGATTTCGGCCCGCGTCGCATAGGGCCGGAGCGCGCCATCTTCGAGCCGACCGGCGATACGCTGGCCGCGCAGACTTTCGCGAAACTGTCCGAGATCGACGCTGATCAGATCGGCTGGCCGGCCATAGAGCGGCACGGAATAGGAGCCGGCGCGGCTAAGCGATCCGCGCAGTTCGGGCTCGAAGTAGCCGGTGAACAACCCCTCGGAGCGGCCGTTGTTGGTGGCGGCGAGCGGCACGAAGCGGCGCTCGAAAAACATGCGCGCGGCGGCGTGGTCGTCGGGGGCGATGGTCGCCGCCTCGGCGCACGCGGCCCGCCAGTCGCCGACGCGGCCGGCCATTGCCTCGGGGCCGAGCGCCGCTTCGTCGCCGAGCCCCGTCAGGCGCTCGCACGAACGCATCAGCGCCGCCAACGCTTCGCCCTGGCGGTCGCTCGACCATCCGGCAAGATCGGCGAATTGCGCGCCGCCGAGCACCAGCTTGTCGGGCGGCGGGGCGGGGGGCTTGGTCTCGCACGCCGCCAGCGACGCGGCGACGAGCGCCGCCAAGACGATGGGCGCGCCGTGTCGACCCGCCATCACTGTTGGGCGGCGGTCGCCGTCAACACCCAGTTCGGGTCACGCGCGCGCGTGTTGCGCGAGAACGTCCATACATCGGTCACCGTGGCGACCGCGCTGGCGTCGCCTTCGACCGCGTTGCCGTCGGCGTCGCGCGTCACGTTGACCTGTTCGCTGACGAACTTCACCGTGACGAAAGCGGTGCGGCCCTCGAGCCGGGCTTCGACGATATCGCAGGACTTTATGCCGATAATGGTCGTCTCGAGCGTTCGCTTGGCCTTTTGCCGCTCGCGTATCGCCGCCGCGAAATTGTCGTAGACCTCGTCGGCGAGCAACGGCCGCAATGCAGTCGTATCTCCTTGCGCGAACGCGCCGACGGTCATCTCGAACGCCGCCTGCGCGCCCTTGACGAATCCGCGCGGATCGAAATTCGAGTCGGCCAACTTGATTTGGGTCAGCGCCGCATCGAGCGGGCTGTCGGCGGGCGCGGGAGCCGGCGTCGCGTCGCCGTTGTCGCGGCCGGGCAGGCGCACGACCTTGTCGTTCGGCAGCTCCGCCCCGGCCGGCGCCGAACGGGGGGTGCGCGTCGTCCAGCGTTCGCGATTCTCCTCGCCGGTGCGCCGGCCCAAGACGCTGCGCAGCCTCAAGATGAGAAAGGCCGCCACCATGGCGATGAATACGATGTCAAAAAATGCGAACCCGTCGCTCATGTCCTTTCGTCCCGCTGTCGAGACGCCGTTTCAAGGCCGCCTGTCCGCCCATCCATGTCGAATGTATCAGAATGCGGCCGCCCGGTGCGCCAGTCGGACTCAAGGCTAATCGTCGGCGACCGCTTGGTCTAGCCCGATGCGCGACCGCCATGCGACCCTTATCATGGTAAATAGGACGCCTGGCGGCTGGGACAAGTTCGCCCGCGCCGCCGGACGCACCGCGCAATATCGCACATGATCCTGATTCGGCACGGACAATCGGAGTTCAATGCGGTCTTCAGCGTGACCAGGGTCGATCCCGGCATCGCCGATCCGCGACTGACGCAAGAAGGGCGCCGACAGGCCGAAGAGGCGGCGCGCGAGCTGTCGAGGCTTGGCGTCAAGCGTTTGATCTCCAGCCCTTATACCCGCGCGCTCGAAACCGCGGCGATTATCGCCGAGGCGCTCGCGCTGGCCGTGGCGGTCGATCCCCTGGTGCGCGAACGCGCCGCGTTTCATTGCGACGTCGGAACCTCGCCGGCGGTGTTGCAACGCCGTTTTCCGCGGCTGCGCTTCGATCATCTCGAAGACCCATGGTGGCACGACCACCTCGCATTGGGCGCGCCTGAGAGCGAGCCCGCGCTCGCTGCGCGCGGGGCGGCATTTTGCCGCGCAATGGCGGCGGCGGCGGACTGGCGCGACGTCGCAGTGGTGACGCATTGGGGCTTCATCCGCGCGCTCACCGGGCGGCCGCTCACCAACGCAGAGATGATTCGCGTCGATCCGACGCAAGCCCCCGGCTGAACGCGGCGGCGTCTCGCCTCGGTTGCGGCGGCGGCGCTTCCGTGTTAGGTGCGGGCCCGGTTCCACATCAAGCGACGCGAGCATCCGCCATGGCCGAGCCGACGCCGAGCGCCCCGCAACCCGCTGGCCCCGCCGCCCCTGAAGGCGTTTCGCTCGCCGTCAATCTCCAATACATCAAGGACCTCTCGTTCGAGAATCCGCGCGCCCCGCAGGTATTCTCCGGCCAGGGCGGGCAGCCGCAGGTGCAAGTCGGCGTCGATGTCGGAGCGCGGCAAATCGGCGACAAGACCTACGAAGTGACGCTCACCGTCAACGCCGAGGCGAAGGTGGCCAACGAGAGCGCCTTCGTGGTCGAATTGGTCTACGCCGGATTGTTCACCGTCACCGGCCTGCCGCAGGAGCAATTGGCGCCCGTGCTGTTGATCGAGTGCCCGCGGCTGCTCTTTCCCTTCGCCCGCGAGATCGTCGCCAGCGCCACCCGCGACGGGGGATTTCCTCCGCTGCTGATCAACCCGATCGATTTCGTGGCGCTTTACCGCCGACAGGCGCAGCAAAAGCAGGCGGCGGCGCAGGGCGATGCCGCCAAGACGCCGATCAACTGAGCGCGGCGCGGGCTCACTCGCGCCAGATCGGGCGCTTGAGCTGGTCGATCAGGGCGGCGTGCGCGGCTTCCTCTTCCGGGCTGGGCGCGTGCGGGCGTGGCGGGCGGGCCGCCTGCCGGCGGAGCTCGGCCGTCGCCGCCGTCATGGCGCCTGCGGACAGCTCCATCGTCGCCTGGCGCCCGCCGATGAGTTCGAGATAGACCTCGGCGAGGAGCTCGGCGTCGAGCAGCGCGCCGTGCAGCGCGCGTTTCGAGTTGTCGATGTTGAAGCGCGCGCACAGCGCGTCGAGCGACGCTGGCGCGCCGGGGAATCGTCGCCGCGCCAGTCGCACCGTATCGATGGCGCGGCGCGGTTCGATCGCCGGAAAACCGAGCCGCGCCAGTTCGGCGTTGAGAAACCCAAGATCGAACTCGGCGTTGTGGATCACCAGCCGCGCTTGCCCGAGAAACTCCAGCAGCTCGCCGGCGATCGCGGAGAATATCTTGTGTTCGGCGAGAAACGCCTCGGTCAGCCCGTGCACGGCGACGGCGTCCTGCGGCACGTCGCGTTCCGGATTGACGTAGGCATGAAAGTTTCGTCCGGTCGGCAGGTGGTGGACCAGTTCGAGGCAAGCGATCTCGATGATGCGGTGGCCGGCGTCGGGATCGAGTCCGGTGGTCTCGGTGTCGAGAACGATTTCGCGCATGAATTTCCGCCATCGATGCGTTGCATTCAGGTCAAGAAAGTATAGCCCGGCCGCCAGGCGCGCGCTGGGCGCCGGCGCATCAGTCGGAGCGCGCGTCTGAGGCCCCGCAGGCTACGCTCGCGGCCGAGCCCGGTCGACACCACGAAATCGGCGCGCCGGCGTTTCTCCGAGTCTGGAACCTGGCGCTGGAGGATCTGCGCCAACCGCGCCGGGGTCATTCCTTTTCGGCGCAAGACCCTTTGCGCCTGCAGGAAGGCCGGCGCCGAAACCACGGCAACGGCGTCACAGCGCCCCGCCGCGCCGGTTTCGTAAAGCAGCGGAATATCGAGCGCCACGATCGGCGCGCGCCGCCGCGCCGCCGCCGCCAACATGCGGTCGGCCGAGACGCGGACAAGCGGGTGGAGGATCGCCTCGAGCCTCCGTAGCGCCTCCGGATCGGCGAAGACGCGGTCGCCGAGCTTGCGGCGATCGATGACGCCATTGCGGGCGACGCCGGGAAAGGCGCGGCCTACCTCCGCCACCGCTGCGCCGCCGGCGCCCATCGCGCAGTGGACGGCGGCGTCGGAATCGTGCACCGGCACGCCGAGCCGCCGTAGCACACCGCCGGCGACGCTTTTTCCCATGCCGATCGATCCGGTCAGGCCGAGGATTCGCATCCGCGGGCTAGCCGGCGATATTGGAAATGACGAACGCGCGCAGGGCCGGCGTGACCTTGGGGTCGACCC
The DNA here is from genome assembly GCA_035250945.1 of Alphaproteobacteria bacterium. Taxonomy (GTDB): domain Bacteria; phylum Pseudomonadota; class Alphaproteobacteria; order CACIAM-22H2; family CACIAM-22H2; genus DATFES01. Next base: position 5,846 of record DATFES010000143.1, read on the forward strand.
CGAACCATGCCCGAAAGCCTGGACGCGCCTGGTGGAGCAACATGCCAAGTCCGTCGACCACATGGTTGCCGCGCGCCCGCGCCGCGGCCAGCAGCGGCGTTTCGAGCGGCACGTAAACGATGTCGAACACCGTCGCCTCGAGCGGCAGCCGGGCGAGATCGAGATCGAGCGCCGGCTGACCCGCCATACCCAACGTCGTCGAGTTGACCAGCAGCGCCGCCCCATCGAGCGCGCGCGCGCCCCGCTCCCAACCCCACGCGCGCGCCGGTTCGCCGAGCGCGGCCGCGAGTTTCTCGGCGCGCTCCAATGTTCGATTGACGACGCGGATCTCGGGCGCGCCGAGATCGATCAAGGCGGCGACGATCGCTCGTGCGGCACCGCCGGCGCCGATGACCACCGTCGGACCGGCGCTCGGCCGATACGCCGGCGCGTCGTGGCGCAGGCTCTCGAGAAACCCGTAGGCGTCCGTATTGCGCCCCTCGTAGCGTCCGTCGGGCCGAATGATCACGGTGTTGACGGCGCCGATCCGGCGGGCGATGTCATCGATTTCGTCGACCAACGCCAGCGCCGCCTCCTTGTGCGGCACGGTCAAATTGACGCCGGAGAACCCCAGCGCTGCCAGCGCACGAAACGCTTCGTCGAACCGCTCGGAGGGCACCGCCATCGGCACGTAGGCGCCGTCGATCTCGTGCCGCGCCAGCCAGTAGCCGTGCAGTTGCGGCGATCGCGAGTACTTGACCGGCCAGCCCATGATTCCGGCCAACTTTGCGCCGCCGCTGATGGTTCGGGGTTGTCTCGCCATCCGCTCAATCCATGACCACGCCATGCTCGCGCAGGAACGCCAGTAGCGGCAGCAATGGCAATCCGAGAACGGTGAAATAGTCGCCTTCGATGCGGGCGAAAAGCTGCGCGCCAATTCCCTCGAGCTGGTAGCCGCCGACCGAATGCAGCGCCTGATCGCCCGCGGCCTCCAAATACGCATCGATGAAGTCGCGCGTCAGCGGCCGCATGGTGAGCCGCGCGCTCGCCACATGGCTCCAGATCCGCGCCCCGTTGCGCACCGCCGCCAACGCGCTCACCAGCCGGTGGGTTCTGCCGGCCAGCGCCGCGAGCTGCTCGGCCGCGCCTTGGCGATCGGTCGGTTTGTCGAACCACTCACCGTTCAACTCGAGCATCTGGTCGGCGCCGAGCACGATGGCGCCTTGGTGCCGTTCGGTCACCCGGAGCGCCTTTATCTCGGCCAAGCGCTCGGCGCACGCTTCGACCGGCGCGCCGTCGGCGCGCATGGCGCGCTTGATCTCCTCTTCATCGGCGCGGCCGGGATCGACGACGACCGGCACCCCGGCGTTTTCAAGCAGTCTGCGCCGTACGCCGCTGGCCGACGCGAGCACCACCCGCGGCGCAAGGACGTTCGGCGCGACTCCGGTCGACGATCGAGCCGGCGCAGTCACGTCGCCACCTGCGCCTTGCGTTCCATGTACATTTGCATTATCGACGCCGCCGTTTCCTCGACCGATCGGCGCGAGACGTCGAGAACCGGCCAACTGCGCTGCGTGAACAGCTTGCGCGCCGCAGCCACCTCGGCTTTGACCGCATCGGCATCGGTGTATTCGGTATCGCGGCTTTCGTTAAGCAAGCGGAGCCGATTGCGGCGCACATGAACCAACGACGCCGGATCGACCGTAAGACCGACGATCAACGGCCGCGCCAGCTCGTCCAGCTCGTGCGGCACCGGGCATCCGGGAACGATCGGCACATTGGCCGCCTTGATGCCGCGGTTGGCGAGGTAGATGCAGGTCGGCGTCTTCGAGGTGCGCGAGACGCCGACCAGGACGACGTCGGCTTCGTCGAGGTCGCGCATTGACTGTCCATCGTCGTGCGCCATGACGAAATTGATCGCCTCGATGCGGGCGAAATATTCGGCGTCCATCTCGTGCTGGCGGCCGGGCAGGTTGCGCGTGCGGGCATGCAGGAATTGGCCAAGCGCCATCATCACCGGGTCGAGCGCGGCGATGCAGGGAATCCGCATCCCGCGGCAAGCATCCTCCAGCGCCCGGCGCAGCTTGTCGTCGACCAGCGTGTACAGCACCAGGCCCGGGTTCGCCTCGATGCCCTGGACGACGCGCTCCAATTGGCGCGCCGAGCGGACCATCGACCAGGCATGCTCGATCGCATGCGCGTCTTCGTACTGGACAAGACAGGCGCGAGCGACCGAATGGATCGTCTCCCCGGTCGCGTCCGAGACCAGATGCAAATGAAAGGACCTCATCCACCGACGCCGGATGTATTTATGTGAAACATGAGGATCAATGACCGCTTATCCCCAGGCCGCCAATATTAGCGCACCTGATGTGCTCGGCCGTACCGGCGATCGCAGCCTCCGGACAATCCCGCGCTGCCGTGGTGAGTCGTCTGCATGACCTACGCGCCATTCGTCTTATCCCGTTTTTTTCAACTTGATCCGTGCCGGGTGTTGCCGTTGAAAAGGCGGCGTTTTGTCGTGACGCTCCACGAGAACCCACAACCTCCCGCACAAACGCGCCGTTGGCCGCCGCAATTGTGCATGGTCGGCCCGGCGCGGAGAATTCCCATGTCCCACAGGCATCCACTACTACCTCATCCTTACTGATTCTATTTAGGAAAGGTAGTATGAAGCGACCTCGCCGGGTTCCCTTCCCGGCTTTGCCTCCGCCGAGCGCCAACCCACCGCCCCCGTGCCACAAGCTCCCGAGCTCGCCCAGGCCAAATCATTCATCCGCGCGCTGCGGGGTGAGATTCACGCCGAGCCGCCGTTTTGGTTTATGCGCCAAGCCGGGCGCTATCTGCCCGAGTATCGGGAATTGCGGGCCCGAGCGAGCGATTTCATCGAACTCTGCCTGACGCCGGAATTGGCCAGCGAGATCACGCTGCAGCCAATCCGCCGCTTCGCGATGGACGCGGCGATCCTGTTTTCCGACATTCTGATGGTGCCTTATGCGCTCGGGCAAAC
>DATFES010000145.1:0-17409 GCA_035250945.1 Alphaproteobacteria bacterium
CCACCTTCGACAAGGTAGCGGAAGAAGACCAGCTTGGTCGCCTGGTCGGCGAGCGCGGTGAGAATTGCGACCGCGAGGCCCAATCGCAGCATGGCGGCCGGCTTGCGTCGCCTACTCGGCGGCAGGGCTGAAATGCTCGACGGCGTCGATGCAGCGCTCGCACAACGTCGCGTGACGCTGGTGGCGACCCACTTCGGGCAGAACGCGCCAGCAACGCTCGCACTTCTCGCCCGAGGCGAGGTGGACGATGACCCCGACGCCCGGCACGTCCGGCAACGTAAACGCGCCGTCTGGAACCGCGTGCGCATGTAGCGTCGCGCCCGAGGTGATGGCGATCTCGGCAAGATCCAGCCCAGCGAGCGAGCGCACGTGTTCGGCTGTTGCGAAAACCTCGGGCGCCGCCTGCAGCGAGGCGCCGACCCGGCGCTCGGCGCGCGAAATTTCGATGGCGCCGGTGACGACGCGGCGCAGTTCGCGAATCTTCTCCCATTTGGCCGCCAGGGCGTCGGCGCGCCAAGCGTCGTCGACCGCCGGGAATATGCGAAGATGCACGCTGTCATTGTCGCTGGGAAACCGCGTCTGCCACGCCTCCTCGGCGGTGAAGCAAAGCGCCGGCGCCAGCCAGGCGGTGAGATAAGTAAAGAGATGGTCCAGCACGGTGCGCGCCGCGCGGCGCCGCGGCGCGTCGGCGCGATCGCAGTAGAGCGCGTCCTTGCGGATGTCGAAATAGAAGGCGGACAAGTCGATGGCGCAGAAATTATGCAGCGCGGTGTAGAAAACATTGAAACGGAAATACTCCGGCGCATCCTTCTCCTCCACCGTGCGGCGGAGGAGGCGATCCAACTCCCATAGGCGATGCAAGACCCAGCGCTCGAGCTCCGGCATATCGTTGGGCTCGATACGCTCCGCTTCGCCAAATCCGTCGAGATTGCCGAGCAGATAGCGAAGCGTGTTGCGCAGCCGTCGGTACATTTCGGCCTGCTGCTTCAGCACCTCGGGGCCGATGCGCAAGTCCTCCGAATAGTCGGAGCCGACCACCCACAGGCGCAGGATATCGGCGCCGGTCTTGCCGACCACGTCTTGCGGCGAGATGACGTTGCCGAGCGACTTCGACATCTTGCGCCCTTGCTCGTCGAGCACGAAACCATGGGTCAGCACCGCCTCGTAGGGCGCCCGCCCGCGCGTGCCGCACGATTCGAGGAGCGAGGAGTGGAACCAGCCGCGGTGCTGGTCGGAGCCCTCGAGATAGAGCGAGGCCGGCCACTTGAGACCCCAGCCGCCGTCGCGTCGATCCTTGAGGACGAAGGCGTGCGTGGCGCCGGAATCGAACCAGACATCGACGATGTCCCTGATCTGCTCGTATTCCGCCGGATCGTATTTATTGCCAAGGAAGCGCACCGGATCGCTGGCGTACCAGGAATCCGCCCCCTCGCGCTCGAACGCTTCGGCAATGCGCTCGATGACCGCAGGGTCGCGCAGCAATTCTCCGGTATTCCTGTTGACGAACACCGCGATCGGCACGCCCCAGGCGCGTTGGCGCGAGATGCACCAATCGGGCCGCGACTCGATCATCGAATGGAGACGGTTGCGCCCGGAGGGCGGGATCCATTGCGTGGCATCGATGGCGGTCAGCGATTTTTCGCGCAGGCCGTTGGTGGTCATCGAGATAAACCATTGCGGCGTGTTGCGAAAGATGAGCGGCGCCTTCGAGCGCCACGAATGGGGATAGCTATGGACCAGGCTTCCCTTGGCGAGCAACGCGCCGGCCTCGGCCAGCGCCGCGATGACCGCGCCATTGGCGTCGCCAGGCTTGCCTTTGTCGGTGTAGACGCGCTTGCCGGCGAAAAGCGGCACATGCGGATAGTAGCTGCCGTCGGCGTCCACCGTGTGCGGCACCTCGACGCCGTTGGCGACGCCGAGCTCGTAGTCGTCGGCGCCATGGCCCGGCGCGATATGAACGAAGCCGGTACCCGCTTCGGTGGTGACGAACGCGCCCGCGAAGACGGTGGCGTCGAACTCGTACCCTCGCCCGCGCAGCGGATGCGCGCAGACGGTGCCGACGATATCGGAACCCTTGAACTTGGCGAGGATGCTATAGCGCTCGATCGCGGCCGCGGAGGCGACCGCCGCGACAAGCGGCTCGGCGACGATCAGTTCTTCGCCGGCGCGGGCGAGCGACCCCTCGCCCAGCGCATCGACCCGCAGCTTTACGTAATCGAACGCCACGCCGGCGGCGAGCGCGCGATTGCCGGGGATGGTCCACGGCGTCGTCGTCCAGATGACGATCGCCGCGCCGGCGAGCGACGGCCGACTTGGCCGCACGACCGGGAAGCGAACGTGAACCGTGGTCGACTTATGGTCGTGATATTCGATTTCGGCTTCGGCAAGCGCCGTCTTCTCGACCACCGACCACATCACCGGCTTCGAACCGCGGAACAGGCCGCCGTTCATGACGAACTTACCGAGTTCGCGGACGATCTGCGCTTCGGCGGCGTACGACATCGTCGAGTAGGGATTGTCCCAATCGCCGATCACACCGAGCCGCTTGAACTCCAGGCGCTGCACGTCGATCCAACGCTCGGCGAATTCGCGGCATTCGCGACGAAACTCGACCGCCGGCACCTGATCCTTGTCCTGTCCGCGGGCCCGGTACTCTTCCTCGATCTTCCATTCGATCGGCAGGCCGTGGCAGTCCCACCCGGGTACATAGTCGGCGTCCTTGCCCAGCATCTGTTGCGAGCGGTTGACGACATCCTTGAGGATCTTGTTGAGCGCCGTGCCGATATGGAGGTGCGCGTTGGCGTAGGGCGGTCCATCGTGCAGCACGAACTGCTCGCGGCCCTTGGCTGCTTCGCGCTGACGGCGGTAAAGATCAAGGCGCGTCCAGCGCGCCAAAATCTCGGGCTCGCGCTTGGGCAAATCGCCGCGCATCGGGAACGACGTATTGGGGAGGAAGACGGTGGATTTGTAGTCGACGGTCATTGTCGTGTCTCGGCAAGACGGTTTCGGTCGCCGGCCTCGACAGGACGCGACACCTTGATGGCCGTCAATACGCGATCAACGTACACCATCTGGCGTAGGCACTGCGCGATGTGATCGGCGGTTTCCGGCGCCAGTCCTTCGACCTGGAGATCGACGGCGAGCTCGTCACCGGGCCCGCCAAGGCCCGAACTGCCGCGTACCGCCTCGAAGCGGCATGGCACCAGACCGCGTTTGGCGAACAGTTCGAGGACACGCGGCATCACGGACGCCTCGGCGGCGGCGAACACGGAGAAACAATAAGTGGGGAAAGGGCGATCAGCGGCGGGCATGGGACGCGGACTCCTTGTCGCGACGATGGACGCAAACGACGACATCCCGGTCCTTGGGCAGGACCGGGGTCGTAATTCGCGCCGCAACCGTGCGGCAGGGAACCCGCGCAACCATGACCGGCAATCATAGGCACGGCTCAAAAAGGGGTCAAGTTTGCGAGGATTCGAGCCATGGCCGGACGATCGGCTTCGCCGCGCGCCGCGACAAGGCGGCGCGTGCGGCGTGCGAATCGGCATCCATCTGTGCGATCAGCGCCGCCGCACTGTCGAAACGCGCCTCGGGCCTGATATACGACGCAAGCTGGACACGCAGGATGCGGCCATAGAGATCGCCCGAGAAATCGAACAAATGGGTCTCGAGCAGCGGCTCGGCGGCGCCATACATGGGCCGCACCCCGAGATTGGCGACGCCGTCATGCCAGCGCATGGCGCCCGCCGCGTCGAAACCGGCGCGCACAGCATAAACGCCGAAGGCCGGGTGGATATAGTCGCCGAGCGGCTGGTTGGCGGTCGGGTAATTCAGGGTTCGGCCGCGACGCTCGCCACGAATCACGCGGGTCTCGATCTCGAACGGACGGCCGAGCAGGTGCGCGGCGGCGGCGGGATCGCCCGCCCGCAGCGCGTCGCGCACGCCGGTCGACGACACAATGTCGCCTTCCGGGTCGGCATCGGGGTCCTTGATGGCGGCGGGTGCGGTCACCGGCGGCATGATGGTTGCGTCGCGACCGGCGGAGCGCATGTTCTGGCGCAATAATTCGGGGCTGCCATGCCGGTTGCGGCCGAAGACGAAGTCGTAGCCGACGACGGCATGACGCGCGTCGAGGCCGTGGATCAACACTCGATCGATGAATGTCTCGGCGCTCAGCCGCGCAAGGTCGGCATCGAAGCGGAGCACAAAAAACAAATCGACGCCGAGCTCGGCGACGACGCGCGCCTTGGTTCGCAGCCGCGTGAGCAGGAACGGTGGCGTGTCGGGCTTGAAGAAGCGGCGCGGATGAGGCTCAAAGGTGAGCAGCGCCGAGGGACCGCCTTGCCCGCGGGCGCGGGCGATGGCTTCGCCGATCACCGCCTGATGGCCGCGGTGCAGGCCGTCGAAATTGCCGATCGCCACCGCGGCGCCGCGCGCCGAATCGGGCAGGTTGGTGCAGTGACGGAAGAGTCGCATCGGCCCCCGCCGCGCCCGAATTTCATCGCCGGCGCGTCATCGTTCGTTTTGGTCGGGCGGGGAGAATATCGGCCGTTGCGGCCGAATTGTAGCGAATTGGCGATCGCCCGGAACTTAGTCCTCGCCCGCCGCCACGGCGCGCACGACCGCCGTCGCATTCGGCGCTTGGGGATTGGCGTTTGCCGCCTGAACGGCGGATTTGGCCTCGCCGTGTCCGTTCGGCTTGGCGGATTCCGGCTTATCGGCGGGCAGCGACGCGCGCAACGGCACCATCACCACCGCCTCGCCCTCGAGCACGACCTTGTCGCCGACCGAAACCACGGTCGATAGCGTGGCGCGGCGTTTCTCCGGGATAAGATCGACGATTGTCGCCCGCGCCTCGACCGTGTCGCCGACGCGAACCGGCGCCTTGAAGCGCAGCGACTGGCTGACATAGATCGCCCCCGGCCCCGGCAGACGGGTTCCGATCACCGTCGAAATGAAGCTTGCCGTCAGCATGCCGTGGGCGATACGCCCCGAAAACATCGTGTTCGAGGCGAAGAGCTCGTTGATATGAACCGGATTGGTGTCGCCCGAGATGCCGGCGAACAGGACGATGTCCGCCTCGGTCACGGTGCGCGCATAAAGCGAGGTCTGCCCGACCTTGAGGTCCTCGAAAAAATAGCCGTGCAATTCGTGTAAATGGCTCATGCTGGGCGCTTTCTTCCGCCTTTGGCGGCACTTACTGCGCTGCAACAACGTTAAGGTCGCGAACTATAATCCGTATGTGGCAGTGCGGCAATATGACGGCGACTATGCTGCATCGCCGCCGAAAAATTGGTTAAAATCGAAGAAAATATAATAAGTTCAGTAATTTACCTTGTTATCGCGATGCCCAAAACACATTGCCTCGCGCACGAGGATGAGCATGTATTAGGGTGGCCCTGGCCGTAGCGGGCAGGTATTCCATGCCCGGATCGGCACCGAGTCGCTTCCCGCGCGCGCCGGTCGGAGATTGGGATGAGCGAACAGACGCTTGCCGGCATCGGGATCCTCGCCGGCTTAACAGCGGCCGACCGCGACGCGCTCGAGAAGCGCTGCCGCTGGCGGCGCTTTTCCGCCGGCGAGCAGATTATCGACCGCACTGCCGAATCACAGGACGTCTATTTTGTCGTCAAGGGTGCAGTGCGGGTCGTCAATTACGCCGCGAGCGGCCGCGAAGTCAGTTTCGCCGACATCGCGGCGGGCGAGTGTTTCGGCGAGCTGGCGGCGCTTGATGGACAGCGCCGCTCGGCGGCGGTGGTCGCGAGCGCCCCGACGCTGGCCGCCACCTTGCCGTCGGCGGCGTTCATCGACTTGCTGGCGCAGCAGCCGCAAGTGGCGCTTGCCTTGATGCAGCGCCTGGCGCGGGTCATTCGACAATCAACCGGCCGAATCATGACCTTGAGCACGCAAGGCACGCACCAGCGCGTTTATGCCGAGTTATTGCGCGCCGCCGGCGCGAAGCAGGATGACACCCGGGCCACCATCCGGCCGCTGCCGACGCATGCCGAGATCGCCGCGCGAATCAGCACCACACGCGAGACGGTGGCCCGGACGCTGGCCGAACTTGCGCGCAAGAAGCTCGTGCGCCGGGAAGGGCGCGCGCTGCATATCGTCGACGTGGCTCGGTTGCGCGACTTGTTGGACGCCGGCGAGGAATACTGAGCGCTCCGGTTCCAGCCAAATAAATCATGCATCTCAACTAATTAAATCATGTGACAACGGTCACTGTGAAATTCAGAAATTTAACCTAAATAAAGAGTATCGAGCATCGGGCACCCCCCCGCTCGATGCTTGTATACGGCGAAAGTACGGAATTCGTTCAGTGCTCTTCGCTGGTATCCCCTCCCCCTTGGGCCGCGCGTACTCGCTGCGGCCCTTTTTTTCGCATCTCACCTATTCGACGACCCCCGCCCTATTGCCGCAGAAACGGATTGGCCGGCGCCCTGCGGCGTGGAGGAAACGTGCTCGCAAGGTATTCGATGACCAGGGCGCGATCGTCGTTGTCGATTTCCGCCATGCCATGCCGTTCGATCATGTAGTCGAAGGTTTGCTCCCAGCGATCGCGCGTCATGCCTTGCTGGCGGATGATCAGCGTGCCATGGCAGGCGGTGCACGCATAGAACGTTTCGTCGCGGCCCTTGCCGGGCGGCATGTCGTCGGGCGACTCATGGTCAACGGCGCGCGCGGTCGATGCCAGCGCGGCAAGGACGACGCCCGCCGTCGCAAGCCCGATGAGTTGACGCGAAATCGATTCGCCGCCTCGGGTTTCGCTCACGCCTTGACCAGTACGGCGACGCGATGCATCGGATTTCCGCCGTAACCCTGCGGATTCCAATTGCCGGCGACGGACGGCTGCGCGCGGCCGTCAGCATCGGTGGCGCGAGCCCAAATCTCGTAGTAGCCCTCGCTCGGAAGGCGGATCTTGGTGCGCCAGCGCTGCCAGGCGTATTTGTTCCGCGGCATCAGGACTTCGGTCGCCCGCCACGTCGCGCCATAGTCGATCGAGACATGCACCGCTCGCACCGTCTTTTCGCCCGCCCAAGCGTGTCCGCGCAGCCCAAGCTCGCGTGTGCCGGTCGCCAGCTCGGTCCCATGCGCCACATTCGTGATGACGGAGCGCACCGGCATCGATTCGAGAATCCGCGTGTTCGTTTCCGGCGTCTTTCCGCCGGGAACCATCGGCGTGCGGGTGACGCGGTAGGAAAAGCCGCCCATGCCCGGCCCATCGTGTACTTTGTCGCGCACCCAGATCCGCGTGACCCATTTCTGCGAAGCCGAGCCAGGCCACCCCGGCACGACGAGTCGCAGCGGCGCGCCGTTGACCTGCGGGATCGGCTTGCCGTTCATCGCCCAGGCGATGAGGGTATGTTCGTCCATCGCTTTCTTGATCGGCACGCCGCGCGAAATCGTTGGGCGATTGGGATCGCCCGATAAATGCGGGTCGGCCCCGTAGTGCCCGGTGTAGACCGCCGATGGCTTCAGTCCGGCAGCCTTCAGCACCTCGGCGAGCGGAACGCCCGTCCATTGCGCACAGCCGACGGCGCCGTGGCCCCATTGATTGCCGCGCGTCTCGGGGGTGAAAAACGAGCGGCCGTTGCCGCCGCATTCGAGCTGAAGCTGCAGGGTGACCGGTTTGAACCGGCGCTTGAGCTCGCCAAGCGTAAGCTCGAGCTTCTTGTTGACCTCTCCGTCGACGACCAGCTTCCAGCTATTGGCGTCCGCGATCGGGTCGGGGACCCCGCCGTTGTTGCGGATGAAGAATTTCTCCGCCGGAGTCACCGCATCGTCGAGAAAATGCGCCGGAGCTTCGGCGTTCAACGGTTTTTCCTGCAGCAAGATCAGGTCGGCCTTGCCGTCCATCTTGAGCATCTTGGGTGCGTCCGCCGGCGTTTGCGCCTGAGCGGCCGGGATCAGGCCCGACGGCATGAAGCGTGCGAACGGTATGCTGGCGCCGACGAAGGCGCCCATCGCCGCGAGCCCGGCGCCGCCCAGGAATCCGCGCCGGTCGACCTCGGCTCGTCGTCCGAAGATCAGCGCGTCGGCTCGCTCGGGATCGTTGGCGTATAGTTCGAAGAATCCGCGCTCTGGCACGAGAGTCATGACGTTCCTCCCTCGTGAACGTGGCCGCATTTTTATCTCAAATTACCAGAAACCCTTTCCCTTCGCCGTCAATTTCTACCGCCGTGACCGACCGCAAACGTGTTGTTAACCACGCGGCCGCGACAATGGCCGATCCACGCATGGAAACGTCGATGGCGAGCCGTAAACTTCCGCAGCTGCTCAAGCAAGACGCGACCGTCGCAATGGAACTCGTCGCCGCGCCGCTGTGGCTGTGGGACCCATTGCGCGGGAAGATCGTTTGGGCGAACCAGGCGGCGATCCGGCTGCTGGCGCACGGCGACGCGGCTGGCGTCGCGAATAGGCTGCCCGGCGCGCCGGATCTTCCACCGGAAATGCAGCTCGCATTGCCCGCCGAGGGCGACTCGATTCCGTGCGGCTGGCGTATCGAAGACCGCGTCTTCGCGTGCCGCCTGACGCCGGTTCGCCGGGGACGCCCGCCGAGGGTTTTTTATCTTGCCGAAGCGATCGACGAGGTCGTCGCCACGGGAGTGAGCGGCCTCACCGACCGTGAAGAGGAGCGCGCCCTGCTAGCCGCGCAAAGCGAGATCCTCGGTTTCATCGCCGCCGACCAGCCGCTCAGCGAAACGCTCGATCGGTTGTGCCTCGCCTTCGAACGCGTTGCGCCGCCCGCGATGTGCTCGATAATGCTGGTCGACGCCGACGGCAAGCGACTGCGCTCGAGCGCCGGTCCGAGCTTGCCGGCCGAATATAGCTCGACGATCGACGGGCTGCCGATAGGTCCCGAATCGGGGTGTTGCGGCACAGCGGCATGGCGACGCCAGCAGGTCGTCGTCGTCGACGTGATGAGCGACCGGTTATGGGCTCCCTTCCGCGATGTTGCGGCCAAATTCGCGCTTGGCGCGTGTTGGTCGTATCCCATCCTCGACAACGAGCGGGGCGTGCTCGGCACCTTCGCGATCTATTACGACGAGCCGCGCGCGCCCGTCGCCAACGATTGGCGTCGCATCGATCTGATGGCGCGACTGGCGCGCGTGGCGATCGAGAAAGACCGTCGCGCGGCCGAGATGTCGCGGCAGTCGTTGCTGCTGCAGACGACGCTCGACAACATCGATCAGGGCATGAGCGTGTTCGACGCCGATCTGAACCTCGTGGCGTTCAATCGTCGCGCGCTTGAGGTTATGGGATTCCCGGAGAAATTCGGCAAAGTCGGCACGCCATTCGAGGCGCTTATCCGCCATTACGCCGAACAGGGCGAATACGGCCCCGGCGACGTCGAAGCGCAGGTCCGCGAGCGGGTCGAACGGGCGAAGAAATTCGAGCCGCATGTCGTCGAGCGCGTGCGCCCGAACGGCACGGTGGTCGAGGCGCGCGGCAGGCCGATGCCGGGCGGCGGTTTCGTCACCACCTACACCGACATGACGGCGCGCAAGCGCGCCGAGATCGAGTTGCAGCGGACCGGCGCAATTCTCAAGGAGAAGAACCGGCAATTCGACATCGCCCTCGACAACATGACGCAGGGCCTGACGCTTTACGATTCCGAACATCGCCTGGTGGTCGCCAACCGGCGTTATGCCGAATTGTACAGCCTCCCGCCCGAGTTGTTGCGGCCCGGGACGCCGTTGCGCGAGATCATGGAATACAGCCTGTCGATCGGCAACTACGCGCCGGAGGCCGGCGCGCAAGCCTTGGCCGAGCGGATGTCGGTGGTCAATGACGGTCGGCGCCGGATCTTCCATCAACGGCTGGCCAACGGCCGCATTGTCGAAGTGATCCATCAGCCGTTGTCCGACGGCGGCGCGGTGGCGACATTCACCGATGTCAGCGAGCAGGAGCGCACGCAGCAAGCGCTTCGCGCCAGCGAGGAGCGCCTGCGCGAACGCATCAAGGAGCTCGAGGATACCCGACGCCGCCTTGAGAATCAGGGGGAGGAGTTGAGCAGCCTCGCCGCCAACCTGTCGCGCGCGCGCGACGAAGCGGAAACGGCCAGCCGGACTAAATCCGAGTTTCTCGCCAACATGAGCCACGAGCTGCGCACGCCGCTCAACGCCATCATCGGCTTCTCGGAGATGATGAAGGCCGAGATCTACGGGCCGATCGGCGATCCGCGCTATCGCAGTTATGCCAACGACGTCCACGACAGCGGCCGCCATCTGCTCGCGTTGATCAATGACATCCTCGACCTGTCCAAGGTCGAGGCGGGTCGCCTGGAGCTGCACGAATCGCCGGTCGATATCGCCGACGTAGTCATCGTGTGCGAGCGCCTGGTGCATGAGCGCGCGCGTCATGGCGGCGTCGCGCTCGAGGTGGCCGTTGCGACGCCGAGTCCGCGGCTTTTCGCCGATGAGATCAAACTCAAGCAGGTGCTGCTCAACTTGATGACCAACGCCGTCAAGTTCACGCCGGCGGGCGGTCGCGTCACGGTTCGCGCGGCGATCGCAGCAGGTGGCGAATTGCAGCTCGTCGTCGAGGACACCGGCATCGGCATGCGCCAGGATGAAATTCCGCTGGCGCTGCAGCCATTCCGCCAGGTCGACAATGCGTTCACACGAAAATATCCGGGTACTGGCCTCGGGCTGCCGTTGGCCAAGGGGCTGGTCGAGTTGCACGGTGGCGAACTGACGATCGTGTCTGTCCCCGAAAGTGGCACGACGGTGACCGTGACGCTGCCGGCGCGCCGCGTTATTGCCGACGAATCGTCGGCGTACGCCGCGCGGGTTCGTAGCCGTTGAGTTACGGCGCAGGCTCTGCCGGCACCAAGTTGTAGCCTTTGTTCCGCATGCAGAAATCGCGAAGTTGAATCTCGCGGAATAAACGATCGCCGCCGCCGTACCAATAAGGATCGTAATACCGCCAGTACGCCCGCCCGTCGCGGGCGCGATAGGGGTATGGGCGGTAGTAGAAAAAAGCCTCGCGCTGTGCCTCGCCCCACGCCTGTCGTCGGCAATCCTCAAGGTCGGCCTCGGTCTGCGCGGCGCCAAGCACCGGATGCTCCCATCGCACCGGCGTACACGACGCGAGCAGCAATGTGGCGATAAACGCCCATCGGCCCGTCGACGACTTCATCGTTGGTGAACGGCCCTTCCGTCCCTCGCATTCCCGACCAACGATACCTGGCGCGGCGGCGCTAAATGTTGTGCCCAGCGCGATGCGCCTTGGTCTGTAAGTATGCCTCGTTATGCGGATTGGCGGCGAATACGTGGGGAACCCGCTCGACGATCTCGCACCCCAATCGCGCCAACGCTTCGATCTTCTCGGGGTTGTTGGTGAGCAGCCGCACGCGGGTGACGCCAAGCTGGCGCAATATTTCTCCGGCCGCGGCGTAAGTGCGTTCGTCGGGGGCGAAGCCGAGATGGAGGTTGGCGTCGATCGTATCGAGCCCGCTGTCTTGAAGCGCGTAGGCGCGGAGCTTGTTGACCAGGCCGATACCGCGGCCTTCCTGCGGCAAATAGACGACCACGCCGCTGCCATGCGCGGCCATCGCCCGCAATGCGCCGCGGAGTTGCTCGCCGCAGTCGCAGCGCAGGCTGCCGATCAGATCGCCGGTGAAGCAGGCCGAGTGAATACGGACGAGCGCGGGCTGGGTCGCGTCGATGACGCCGACGACGATGGCGAGGTGTTCGGCACCGCCGTCATAGGGGCGAAAGGCGATGATCGTCGCGTTCTCGGCATCGGCAAGCGGAACGCGCGCCTCGGCCACGCGGTTCAGCCAGCGCGCCGAATCCTCGGCGAAGCGTAGCCCATGCGCCGCCGACACCGCGGGGACATCGCTCGAGCGGCCATATATGGCGCCCACGACGACGGCGGGCATCAGGCCGGCGAGTTTGGCGAGCGTCAATGCCGCCGTCGTCACAACGACGTCGCGCGCGGGACCGTTGGTCAGACCGACGCGGCCCGCAAGCAACGTTGGATCGGCGAACGCTTGAATCCAATCGAGGTCGGCCGACTTCGGGAGATCGAACTCGGTCGGTTCGCCCGGGATCGGCTCCAGCCCCAGGGCGGTCGCCCGCAGCGCGGTAATGGCGACCTTGAGGCCGCCCGGGGCCAGCCCGCGGGCCAGCGCGAGACCCGCCGCATCCAACGTCTCGACGGCGAATACAACGTTGCGCCGGCCGTTCACATCAAGTGCGACCGGGTCGCCGCGGCGAAGTCGATCGAGGGCGCGCCGCACGTCGGCGAACGCCGCCCGATCGGGAATATGGCCGACATCGTGGTGTTTGTCGTTCATTGGTCTGCAGCCAAACTCAGCGATTGCGCCTACCCAGCCCGATCTGGCCAAACGGTCGTCCGATGCGATATACACGGGAACTGGCGCACATCGCACCACATGCCGGATTTGGCCGTCGGTCGCCGGTCATGGTCGATCCGGGGATCATAGCCGGGCGCCAAAAATATCTGGATTAAAATCGCCAGTGCCAGTTCTGCTCCCTCGAATCTCCCCGCTCGATGCCGATGCCGCTTGGCGGGCGGTCTTGGCGCTCAAGACGCACTGGCGGAGCAACGTCGATCGTGGCAAGGCGCAAATTCGCGTCGCCGCCGATGGCGCGGTTTCGGTGACGACCGGCGGCAGGGCGCCGGCTTCTGATGTGATCATCGAGCCCGACGGCGTGTGGCAGAGCACTCGCCCGCTCACCGCCGACGCCGGCCAGGTTTTCGACATCTATTTGCCGCTCTGCGCGCCCGATCCTGGCCGGATGACCGCTATCGCCCATCTCGGGCAGAGCCTCGACGGCCGTATCGCCACGCATACCGGCAATTCCCACTACGTCAACGGGCAGGCGAACATTCTGCACCTTCACCGCTTGCGCGCGCTCTGCGACGCCGTACTGGTCGGCGCCGGAACGGTCAGGCACGATGACCCGCGACTGACGGTGCGCCACTGTCCGGGACGCACCGGTCTTCGCGCCGTGATCGACACCAATCTCGGCCTCGACGCCGGACGCAACCTCTTCGGCGACGGCGCCGCGCCAAGCATCCTCTACTGCGCCGAGGATAGTCGGCGCGGCCGCACGAAACTCGGCGACGCCGAAATCATCGGCTTGCCGCGCGCCGGCGACTGGGTCGACGTTTCGGCGCTCTATGCCGATCTGAGAACGCGCGGCGTGCGCGCATTGCTGATCGAGGGCGGCGGGGTCACGGTGTCGCGATTCCTCGCCGTGCGCGCCCTCACCCATCTCCAGGTCACGATCGCTCCGGTCATCATCGGCTCAGGCCGCCCCGGCATCGGCCTGCCGCTGATCGACACCCTCGCCGAGGCGTTACGTCCGCCGACACGCCGCTTCATGATGGGCGAAGACGTGATGTTCGAGTGCCGACTTGATGGGGGTTGATCGCCGGAACGACGCGGACACGGCGCGCGCCCTTTGGATCGTCGGCCTCGGCCGCGGCGAGCTGCGCTCCGAGACGCTACCGCCGGTGACGGGCAACCGCGCGCTCGTGCGCGCCCGAGCAAGCGCCATCAGCCGCGGCACCGAAGCGCTGGTCATCGCCGGCCGCGTTCCGGAGAGCGAACGCGCGCGAATGCGCTGCCCGTTCCAGGCCGGCGAGTTTCCGTGGCCTGTCAAGTACGGCTACGCCTCGGTCGGCGTGGTCGAGGCCGGTCCATCGGAGCTGCGCGGCCGCCGTGTATTTTGTCTCCATCCGCACCAGGATCGCTATGTCGTGCCGGCCGACGCCGTCGTCGCACTGCCCGACGCCGTCGCCGACGAGCGCGCGACGTTCGCCGCCAATATGGAAACCGCGCTGAACGGGGTGTGGGATGCGCCACCGGTACGCCGCGGAATGCGGGTGGCCGTCATCGGCGCCGGGCTCGTCGGTCTCTTCGTCGCCTGGCTCGTCGCGCGCGCCGCCGATGCGCGCCTCGAGGTCGTCGAGCGCGATCCTGCCCGCGCCGATCTGGCGCGGACGTTCGGTCTAGAAACCCGCGCGCCCGAGATGGCGACGCGCGGCGTCGATCTTGTCTTTCACGCAAGCGGCCACCCCGATGGTCTGGTTCTTGCGCTCGAACTGTCCGCGTTCGAGGCGACGATCATCGAGCTTTCGTGGTATGGCGACCGTCCGGTCAGCTTGCCGCTCGGCGGCGCCTTCCACTCGCAGCGGCTGACGCTGAAGAGCTCGCAAGTCGGCGCAGTCGCCCCGGCGATGCGCGAAAAGCGCACCCGGGCCGAGCGGCTCGCCGAGGCGCTGGCGCTGCTCGCGGAACCGCGCTTCGATGGGCTCGTCGGCGAACGCATCGGCTTCGACGACCTTCCGGCGGCGATTGGACGAATCTCCGATGCGCCGGTAACGCCGCCAGGAATGATCGTGACATATCGGGAGTGAGCCCGCGCGATGTTCAGCCTAACCGTCAGCGACCATTTCATGATCGCGCACAGCTTCCGCGGCGCGATATTCGGGCCCGCCCAGCGCCTGCATGGCGCCACGTACGCGGTTGAGCTGGAATTGCGACGCTCGGCGCTCGATGCGCACGGCCTGGTGGCCGATATCGGGCTCTTGCGTCGCGTGCTTCGCGAGGTGCTCGACGAACTCGATTATCGCAATCTCGACGAGGTAAGCGATTTTTCCGGCCAGAATACGACGACCGAATACCTCGCGCAGGCGATCCATGATCGCGCCCGCGCGCGCATCAGGGCGCGCGCGCTCGGAGGCGGTGACGCATTCACCGGCCTCAAGGTCACGCTTCGCGAATCTCCCGTCGCGTGGGCGGCGTATGATGCGGCAATCTGAACGGCGAATGCTTCATTTCGTCGTGCCCGGCGCCATCGGTCAGACGACCGGTGGCTACATCTACGATCGCCGGATGGTGGAAGGACTGCGCAACCTTGGCTGGCGCGTCGTGGTGCACGAGCTCGCGGGGCGATTTCCCGATGCCGATGCACCGGCGCGGCGCGCAGCGCGCGACGCGCTCGCGCGAATCGGCGCCGACCGCGCCGTGATCGACGGGCTCGCCCTGCTCGCTTTCGACGGGTCGTTCGACCAACGCGCGCGCTGGCCGGTCGTGGCGCTGGTGCATCATCCGTTGGCGCGAGAGAGCGGCCTCGATGCGGCCCGTCGCCGCCGCTTCGCCGCTTGCGAACCGCGGATCTGGCGGCGCCTCGCCGGCGTGATCGCCACCAGCGGCGCGACGCGGCACGAGATCGTCTGCGCCGGCGTGGCAGCGGCGCGCGCCATTGCGGTCGAGCCAGGCGTCGCACGCCGACCGCACTTGCGGCCGTTTCGTCGGCACGGGATCGTCATCTTGCTGGCCGTCGGCGCGATCATTCCGCGCAAGGGGCACGGACTGTTGCTGGCCGCCCTCGCCGGCCTCCGGCGTCGACGATGGCGCCTGCTATGCCTCGGTAGCGAAGCCCGCGATCGCGCCCACGCCGCCCGGCTTCGCGCCGCAGTGCGCCTACGCCGCTTGGCGCGGCGTGTGCGCTTCGCCGGCGAGGCCGAGCCACGCCTTCTCGAGCGCGCTTATGCAAGCGCGCACGTTTTCACCTTGCCGTCGCTTCATGAAGGCTATGGCATGGCCTTTGCCGATGCGCTCGCGCAAGGTCTGCCTGTGGTGACGACACGCGCCGGCGCGCTCGCCGATCTGGTCCCAGCCGCCGCCGGCGCGCTGGTTCGCCCGAACGACACGCGTGGCCTGCGGCGCGCGTTACGCCGCCTCCTGGAGGCGCCGCGTCGGCGCTCACGGATGCGGCGCGGCGCTCTCGCGACCGCTCGCCGTTTTTCGGATTGGCCCGATCAGGCGCGGCGTTTCGCCGGCGCTCTCGTTCGGCTTGCGCCATGAGCGGTTTCACGCGCGCCTGGCTCGCAATGCGCGAACCCTTCGACCGCAGGGCGCGTAGCGAGGCGCTGGCGCGCGCTTTCGCGGCGGCGTTGCCGGTCGATGCCTGCGTCGTCGATTTGGGCGCCGGCGCCGGCGCCAACATGCGCTATCTCGCGCCGCTTGTCCGGCCAAGCGTGCGCTGGCGCCTGGTCGATAGCGACGCCAGCCTACTTGCCGCGGCCGGCGATCTTCTGCCGCGCGATCGGTCGATCGAGACGATGCATATCGACCTTGCGCGCGAGCTCGCGGCGGCGCTCGACGGCGCCGACGCGGTGACCGCGTCGGCGCTGATGGATTTGGTGTCGGCGAATTGGTTCGACGCCCTCGCGGAGATCGCGGCACGTCGTCGATTGCCGCTGCTTCTCGCCTTGAGCCCCGACGGAAAGCGGACATTCGCGCCCGCCGACGAGGCCGATCCCGCGGTGCTTGCGGCGTTCCGTAACCATCAGCTTCGCGACAAGGGGTTCGGCTCGGCCCTCGGCCCCGACGCGCCGTCGCGCATGAAATCGCGCCTCGAAGCGCTCGGCGCGGAAGTCCGTATCGCCGCCGCCGACTGGCGTATCGGCCGCGATGCGCCGCCGATGCTGGCGGCGATGATCGATGGTATCGCCGCCGCGGCCAGCGAGGCCGCCCCCGATCGCCGCGATGAAGTCGCCGCATGGCGCAAGCGCCGGCACGATGCGCGCGCCAGGGCCTCGCTATCGATGGTCGTCGGCCACAGGGATCTCGTGGCTCTGTGGCGTTCGCGTCGTGTTCGGCGCGAATCGCCGTGCTAGAATCGCCGAGACGCGACCACGCCACCGGATCACGCCCATTCTATCGCTCGGCAATCCTCTTGTTCTTGGTTTCGTCGTACCGTTCGTCGTGACGCTGACGGCGATGACGCTGGCGCGGCTCGCCGCCAGCGGCAGTTTGCGAACCTGGCTGACCGGCGCCTCGATGTCGCTCGGATTCCTCGCCGCCCATGCCGTGATTTTCGGCTGGCCGGCATGGCCGCCGCTAGGGGCGCAACAGAAGATCGCGTTGGCGACCGCCGGGGCGATCGCACTCGGATCGATCGCCGACCTGTCGCGCGTCGGCACATCCGCCCGCCGTTTCGTCGCCACTTTCGCCATCGTTGTTGCGACCGCGTGGGTCGTCCTGCCGCTGCTGCGGCCGGCGCTGTCGCTCGATTTGGCGCTGGCCGCCGGAGCGCTTGTCGCCGCACTGGTCGTCGCCTGGCGTTGCGGTACGATGCTGGACGACGCGCAGGCGGCGGGCGCGACGCTCGCCGTCGCCGCGTTCGGCCTCTCGGTCATCGCGGTGCTCGGAAATACGGCGTCGATCGGCCAACTCGCCGGCGCACTCGCCGCCGCGGCCGCCGCGTACACGATCTGGAATTGGCTCGGCGGACGCGACACGTTCGGGACCGCCGCGGCGCTGGGAGGATTTGGCGCGTTGGCGTTATTGACGGCCCAAGCAGTCGCGTTCACGCGCACCAACGCGATCGCAATCGTCGTACTGTTGGGGTCGCTCTT
>DATFES010000146.1:0-10762 GCA_035250945.1 Alphaproteobacteria bacterium
GTCCGCGCCGCGCCGCGCCGCGGTCCGGGTCGCGGCGCCGCCGTCATCGGCCAAACCGGCGAAATCAACGTCGAGAAAGCCGGGTCCGAAGACTTCGTCCGGACGCAAGCCACCGCCCAAAAAGGGCGGCAAGGGCGGAAGGAAGCGACGCTAGCGCCGATCACCCGTGCTTCGGTGCCGTGCCAATCGAATAATTCCTGACGACAATGTAGCAATGAGGCCCGCTGCGAACGTATCGCGGGGCGACGACCCAGATCATCGCGAGGACGACAAGCCATGACCACCGATCCGAATTGCATCTTCTGCAAGATCGTCTCCGGAACGATCCCGTGCTTCAAGCTGTACGAGGACGCGAGGACGTTGACCTTTCTTGACATCAATCCGGTCAATCCAGGACACGCCTTGGTGATTCCAAAAGCTCACGCCGCCAACTTGCTCGAATCGGCCGACGGCGACTTGGCGGCGGTGATGGCGAGCGTGCGGCGCGTATCGCAGGCGATCGACGCCGAGGTAAAACCCTACGGATTGAACCTGCTGCAGGCGAACGGTCCCGGCGCGGCGCAGTCGGTGATGCATTTTCACATGCACATCATTCCCCGCCTCAAGGACGACAATCTGATGATGAACTGGTCGCTCAAGCCCGGCGACAGGGAGGCGCTCGCCGCGCTCGCCGAACGCCTGAAGCAGCGCCTCGGCTGATCGTCCGCTCAGGCGGCAGGCGTCATCAACTTCAGGCCGACTATGCCGGCGACGATGAGGGCGATGCACGCCAGCCGTGGCAACGCGCTCGACTCGCCGAATAGAGCGATTCCGAGCAGCGCCGTTCCGACGGCCCCTATCCCGGTCCACACCGCGTAGGCGGTTCCGACCGGCAGGGTCTTGAGCGACCAAGCAAGAAGGAACAGGCTGGCCGCCATCGCCACGATGGTGCCGAGCGAGGGCCACAGCCGCGAGAACCCATCGGTATATTTCAATCCGATCGCCCAGACGATCTCGAACAGGCCGGCGACGAACAGCGCGACCCAAGCCATTTTGAACTCCTCATATATTCGGCAGGTTTCAGCCGACTTGCGCGGGCCACGGGTGCAGTGCGCGAATTCCGGCTCAAAATCCGGCCCAAGCCGGCCGGATAGGAGTCAGCGATGCGCCGTCGGCGATCAGATGTCGCGCCTCGCGTTCCGCCTGCTCGACGATGTCGAGGCGCAACAGCGCAAGCCCGAGCTGACCGTAGCCCGAACGCATTTCTCCGGCCTCCTGGTCGCCCAACATTACCGGCGTGCCCGGTGGGGGCAAATTCCCGTCGACGCGCACCGGCATCAAGCGCTTCCTGATCAGCGCCCGGTATTTCATGCGTGCGGTCAGCTCCTGGCCGACGTAACAACCCTTCTTCCAGTCGACCCCATGCAACTCCTCGAAACCGTTCTCAAGCAGCAGCGCCTTTTCGATCGGCAGGTCGCGGCTGCCATCGGGCACTCCAAGCGCCAGCCGCAGCTCCTCGTAAGCGCCCGAATCGCCGGGGACGAACCCGGCGTGCGCCAACGCGCTCAAGCGGTCGCTCGGCAGGATCGCACGCGCGCCCAGCGCCGACAGGCGAGGGTCGACATACACGACTCCGCCGGCGAACGCCCTGGCGCACCCGGTCTCTTCCGGCAGATCCAGCGATCGAAGCGTATGCTCGCCGAAAAGGATCACGATGCGGTGCGTCTCGATGGGGGCGGTCAGCGTGACCTTCGATCGCAATCGATAGAGCGAGAGCCGCCGCTTCAAATCGTCGATCCGTGCCGACTCGGCGTCGAGATAGAACTTGTCGTCGAGTTCGGCGATGAAAAATTCATGCAAAAATCGCCCCTGAGCGGTGAGCAGGCTGGCGTAAACCGCCCGACCGCCGTCGACGATCATCACGTCGTTGGAAACCAGAGCCTGCAAGAAAGTTCGCCGGTCGTCGCCGGCGATCTGCAGAAGGCCCCGCGATTGCGGAGCAAAATAGGATCTAACAGACATTTGGACCGCAATTCGCAGCTATGGTCGCCCTGCAAGAGGTAGGTCGGGCGGGCCGGGAACGCAAGAGCCGGCGCGCCGAGGCTGGTTTGCGCTACAAGGCGGGGACCGCGTATAACCCAACCATCACCGTATACCGTTCGGACATGCGCCTCACCTTTGTCGACGATTCGATTTCCTTCGACGGATACAGCGCCACAAGCCGGCCGCTCGACGCGCCCGAAAAAGCGCTCGTCTATCTTCCCGCGGCGCTGGTGGCGCGCGGCCATGACGTGCAGGTCTTCAATCGATGCCAAACCCCCCGCGACTGCTTCGGAGCGCGGTGGGAGATGTTGGATGGCGCACCTCCGCGCGAATCCGACGCGCTCATCGCCTTGCGCCGGCCGGCGCTGCTCGATTTCGTTCCAGCGGCGCGGAAAAAGGTTCTTTGGGTCGCCGGGGATTCGGCCGCCCTGGCCTCCGGCGGCGCGGCGCGCGCGTTCGAACGCCAGCGACCGTTAATGGTCTTCACCAGCGAGGCGGCGCGCAGCCGCTGGCCCAATGCCTTGCGCGTTTCGACGCGAATCATCGAACCCGGCGTCGCCGCGGCATATCTCGAAGAAGAGCCGATGGCCCCGGCCGATCCGCCGCGCGCCATCGCGACGGCGCACCCGCTTTTGGGCCTCGAATGGCTGCTGCGCCTCTGGATCGAAAAAATTCGCCCTGCGGCGGCCACGGCCGAGCTGCATGTCTATTCGGCGATCCTCGATCGCGGACGGCTTGGCGCGGAAATCCCTGCTTCCATACGCCCAGCCTTGATGCTGGCGCAGGCAGGCGCGCCGCACGGCATCGTTATTCATCGCCCGCTCGCCGACCCCGGCATGGCGGAAGTCTATCGCGCGGCGCGGGTTCATCTCCATCCCGGCGCGGAGAGCGAGGCTTACGTTGGGACGTTGGCCGAAAGCCAGGCGGTTGGACTTCCTGGCGTTGGCCGGACGCTCGGACAAGCCGTGTGGGCGCGGATCATCGATGGGCAAACCGGCGCGCTTTGCGTCGACGATGACCGCTTCGCCGCGGCGGCGATCGAACTGCTGACGGACCAGGGCACGTTCGAGCGGATGAGCGCCGCGGCGCGGCGGCTGCAGAGCGGCCGAAGCTGGCACGTTGCGGCCGCCGAGTGGGAAGAGTTTTTGGCATGAGGCGCTCGTTTTCTCGGCCGCCGGACTTTGGCGACACGAAGGCGACGACGGCCGTCGCGCCATCGCCGCGGCGCAGGGCTTTGGCGTTTTGACCACGCTGCGCGTTTTCCAGGCGATCGGCGGCGGCCGGCACGGCGGCGCGGAAACGTTCTTCATCCGCCTTGCCATCGCGCTGCAGCGAGCCGGATTGACCCAGCGTGTCGCGATCCGGCGCGACGCCATACGCGCGGCGCGGCTTGCGGAAGGCGGGGTGGACGTTCGCGAGTTCGCCTTTGGCGGCGCGTTCGACATGATTACACCGCTCAAGCTGGCCCGCGCGATACGCGAATTTCAACCTACGGTTGTCTTATCGTGGATGAGCCGTGCCACCGCCAAGATACCGCCAAAGCGGCTCTGCGGCGTTCCCTTCGTGCACGTGGCGCGGCTGGGCGGCTTCTACGGTCTCAAGTACTATCGGCGATGCGATCATCTCGTCGGAATCACCCGGGAAATCGTCGAATATACGCGCAAGGGCGGCTGGCCGTCCGAAAGGACGCACTATTTGCCGAATTTCGCCGACGTACCGACCATGACGCCCGTGGCGCGAGCGGACCTCGGCACGCCTTCGGACGCTCCGCTCGCCCTTGCGCTGGGCCGGCTCCATCGCAACAAAGCGTTCGACGTCTTACTTCGTGCGTTGGCGCTGACGCCCGGACTTCATCTGTGGATCGCCGGCGAGGGCCCGGCGCGCGGCGCGCTCGAGGCGCTGATCCGGGATCTGTCGCTCGGCGACCGGGTGCGCCTCCTTGGCTGGCGTGACGATGTCGCGGCGCTTCTGCCGGCGTCGGATTTCGTCGTCTTTCCCTCGCGCCACGAGCCGTTCGGCACGGTTACACTCGAGGCTTGGGCCGCCGGCCGCGCATTGGTGGCCGCGGCGACATATGGTCCGGCGGCGGTCATTGAGGACGGGGTGAACGGGTTACTGGTGCCAGTGGACGATCATCAAGCGCTTGCAGCGGCGATGACCAAACTCTGTCGCGATGTCGGCCTTCGCCAGCGCCTTGCCGCGGGCGGCCGGAAAGCGTACGAAGCCGAGTTCACCGAGGCTGCGGTGGTTCGAAACTACATGCGGCTGTTCGAGGAGATAACGGCCTGATGTGCGGGATCGCCGGGATGATGACCACTGCGCGGGACGGACCGCCGGTCGCGACGCTCGATGCGCTCGCCAACGCACTCGCCCATCGCGGACCCGACGGCCGAAAGGAGTATCGCTCCGGCAACGTCGGCATGATTCATAATCGCCTCGCGATCATCGATCTCGAAACCGGCGACCAGCCGCTGAACGAACCGGGCGGCGCCGCGCTGGTCGCAAACGGCGAGATCTACAATTATATCGAGCTCCGGGCGCGCCTCCGCGACGTGAACTTCGCCACCGGTTCCGATTGCGAGCCACCGCTGCACCTCTATCGTCGCCGCGGCATCGCATTCGTCGACGAGTTGCGTGGCATGTATGGGTTGGCGATTCACGATCCCAAGGCAGGCCGCCTGATCCTTGCCCGCGATCCTTTCGGCATCAAGCCGGTGTATTACGTCGAAAGCGACGACGGTGTCGCGTTCGCCTCCGA
The DNA here is from genome assembly GCA_035250945.1 of Alphaproteobacteria bacterium. Taxonomy (GTDB): domain Bacteria; phylum Pseudomonadota; class Alphaproteobacteria; order CACIAM-22H2; family CACIAM-22H2; genus DATFES01. The sequence goes on from DATFES010000146.1 coordinate 4,781, forward strand.
ACCGCAGGCGCTGATCGCCGCCGGCCTGGCGCGCAAGCGGATCGACCCGCGGGTCCGCGGCGAGCTGCTCGAAATCCAGTTCTCGACAAGGCGCGACACGATCTTCGCGGACATCAAGCGATTGCTTCCCGGCGAACTGCTGGTGATCGCCGACGGCCGCATCGTGGAGCGGCATCGTCATCGCGCGCTTCCCGTCGATGGCCCGGCGGCATGGGACGAGGCGGAAGCCCTCGAACGGCTCGACGCGGCGCTCGAGGACAGCGTCGTCCTGCATCAGCGCTCAGATGTGCCATACGGCATGTTCCTTTCTGGCGGCATCGATTCATCGGCGGTGCTGGCGATGATGGCGCGGCTGAACCCGCGCCCGGTGATCGCCTTCACCGCCGGCTTCCCCGGGACGCAGGTGCCCGACGAGCGCGAGGGCGCCCGGACCGTCGCCCAGGCGCTCGGCGCCGAGCATTACGAGATCGAGGTGCGCGCCGCCGACTTTTGGCGCTTGTTGCCGCGGATCGCCGCGGCAATGGACGATCCGGCGTCCGACTATGCGTGCATACCGACCTTCATGCTGGCGCAGCGCGCAAAGGAGGCCGGCCTCAAGGTCGTATTATGCGGCGAGGGAGGAGACGAGCTGTTCGGCGGATACGGCCGCTATCGCAGCGTCATACGGCCGTGGTGGCTCGGAGGTCGCGCGATGCGGCGGCGTGGGAAGTTCGAGGGGCTGGGCGTGCTGCGCGATCAGTCACGCGGTTGGCGCGATGGCATCGAGGCGGCCGAGATCACCGAACGGCTCGCCGGACGGACGCGCCTGCAGGTCGCGCAAGCCGTAGATTGCGCCGACTGGTTGCCCAACGACCTGTTGATCAAGCTCGATCGCTGCTTGATGGCGCACGGCGTCGAGGGCCGCACGCCGTTTCTCGATTCGGCCGTCGCCGCGGTCGCGTTCGGTCTTCCTGATCGCTTCAAAATCCGCCAAGGACAAGGCAAGTGGCTGCTACGGCGCTGGTTGGACGAAAAACTTCCCGCGGCCGGCGCATTCAAGCCCAAGCGCGGGTTTACGGTGCCGGTCGGCGAATGGATCGCCAGCGAAGGCGCCCGAATCGGCCCCTTGGTGGCGGCGCAGCCGGGCGTCGCGGAAATCGCCGACCCACGCGCAGTGGCCAAACTGTTTCGCGACCCGAGCAAACACGCCGGCTCCGCCGCCTGGGTGCTGCTGTTCTATGCGTTATGGCATCGCCGGCACGTCGCCGGCCGCGTGCCTGACGGCGACACGTTCGAGTGCCTTCACGACCGAATCTAGATTCGGCGAGGCCCCGCGATGCGCGACGACATGAAGACAAAGGCCGGACGCCGGCGCGCCAAAGCGCCATTGCGGTTGGTGATGCGCCAGCCGGATGATTGGCATGTTCATCTGCGCGACGGCGAGGTGATGCGACGCGTGCTTCCGTTTACGGCGCGACAGTTCGCGCGCGCGATCGTGATGCCCAACCTCGTGCCGCCAATCGTCTCGATCGCCGGCGCGCTCGCCTATCGCAAGCGCATACTGTCCGCGCTGCCCAAGGGCGTTCGCTTCACGCCTTTGATGACGCTGTACCTCACCGATCGCGCTAGCCCCCAGGTGTTGACCGAGGGACACGCACGCGGCGTCTTCGCCGCCGCCAAACTATATCCGGCGCACGCGACGACCAACTCGGCCGGCGGCGTCACCGATGTAGGCAAGCTCGGTCGCGTTTTCGAAGCGATGGCGCGGATCGGCATGCCGCTCCTCGTTCACGGCGAGGTCACCGATCCGGCCGTCGACGTGTTCGATCGCGAAAAGGCGTTCATCGAGCGGGTTCTCGTCCCGCTCATCGACGCCCATCCCGGCCTCAAGGTCGTCTTCGAGCACATCACGACGCAGGACGCGGCTGATTTCGTCATATCGAGCGGCGCGAACGTCGCGGCGACGATCACGCCGCATCACCTGGCGATCAACCGCAACGCCATATTCAATGGCGGGCTGCGGCCGCACATGTACTGCCTGCCGGTCGCCAAGCGCGAGCGCCATCGCATCGCGTTGCGCCGCGCCGCAACGTCGAGCGGCGGCAAATTCTTTCTTGGCACGGACTCGGCGCCGCATTTTCGGCGCGCCAAGGAGAGCGACTGCGGCTGCGCTGGCATATTCAACGCTCCCGCCGCGCTAGAAATCTATGCGCGCGTTTTCGAGGAAGAAAAAGCCCTTGATCGCCTGCAGGAGTTCGCAGCAGAAAACGGTCCGCGTTTCTATGGCTTGCCCCTCAACAGCGGGTACGTGACGCTCGAGAAATCGTCCTTGCGGGTAGCACGGTCGATCGGTGTCGGCGCGGCGACGATCATTCCTTTTTGCGCCGGAGAAAGTTTGACTTGGCGATATGTCGGGCCGACGCAGACTTTCGAAAATGACAGAACTCGTTTAATCGCAAAGGGTTGAATGGGTTTACCCTAGGTGGGGTTCCTGCTATCTTCGTGGCAACGCAATCTTTTTGTCGCGGCAAGGAGCATCGATCATGACCGCCTGCATTGTCGGTTGGGCGCACGGTAAGTTCGGAAAACTGGAGGGCGACGATCTCGAATCGATGATCGTGCGCGTGGCGACGGACGCGCTTGCCGACGCCGGCATCGGCCCATCCGATGTCGACGAGATTTTTGTCGGGCATTTCGGCGGCGGCTTCGTCAAACAGGACTTTCCCGCGTCGTTGACGTTGCAGGCGTCGGACCAACTCCGCTTCAAGCCGGCGACCCGGGTCGAGAACGCCTGCGCCACGGGGTCGGCGGCGGTCCACATGGGAATCCGCGCCATCGCGGCAATGAACGCGCGGATTGTGCTGGTCGTCGGGGTCGAGAAAATGACGTCGACGCCGGGGGAGCAAGTCGGCGGCATCTTGATGAAAGCGTCTTACGTGAAGGAGGACGATCGGCCGGGAATGAGCTTCGCCGGGGTATTCGGTCAGATCGCCCAGCTCTATTATCAGCGCTACGGCGATCAATCCGACGCGCTGGCGAAAATCGCCGCCAAGAACCACAAGAACGGCGTCGCCAATCCATTTGCGCAGATTCGCAAGGATCTCGGCTATGAATTCTGCCGCCACGTTTCGGACAAGAACCCGATCGTCGCCGGTCCATTGAAGCGCACCGATTGTTCGCTGGTGTCCGACGGCGCCGCGGCGCTCGTGCTGAGCGACGTCGGGACCGCCCTGGCGATGAAGAAGGCGGTCGTCTTCAGAGCGACGGCGCATGTCAACGACTATTTGCCGATGAGCAAACGGGACATCATCCAATTCGAAGGGTGCGAACAAGCGTGGGCGAAAGCGCTCGACGCCGGGCGCATCGGGCTCGGCGATCTATCGTTCGTCGAAACCCATGACTGCTTCACTATTGCCGAACTGATCGAATACGAGGCGATGGGTCTGACGCCAAAGGGCGAGGGAGCGCGCGCGATCCTCGAAGGATGGACCGAAAAAGACGGCCGGCTTCCGGTCAATCCTTCGGGCGGACTCAAATCGAAGGGCCATCCGATCGGAGCGACGGGCGTGTCGATGCACGTCATGACGGCGATGCAGCTCACCGGGCGAGCCGGGGATATGCAGCTGAAGAACGCCAAGCTTGCTGGAATTTTCAATATGGGCGGGGCGGCGGTCGCCAACTACGTCAGCATACTCGAGCCGCTGCGTTAGATCGCGTTCGACCGACGGCTCGCGCGGCGCGCGCCGCCCCATCGGAGGGCGGTGCGCGAGACCGACGTTGTTTCGCCAGGGGGGCAATGCATGAGCAGCTTCAAAGCGCTCGTTTTGGAGGAGAGGGACGGTCAGGTGACGGGCGCCATCAAGACGCTCGAGGAGACCGACTTGCCTCCCGGCGACGTTCTCGTGGCGGTCTCGCATTCGACGCTCAACTACAAGGACGGATTGATTCTCAACGGCGTCGGCCGGCTGGTCCGCAAATATCCGCACGTCCCCGGCGTCGATCTTGCGGGCACGGTCGAGGCTTCCGAGAACTCCATGTTTAAGCCTGGGGACAAAGTCGTCTTGACCGGTTTTCGCGTCGGCGAGCTTCATTGGGGCGGCTACGCACAACGCGCTCGCGTCAAGGCCGAGTGGCTGGTGCCGTTGCCGCAAGGCCTGTCGCCGGCGCGAGCCATGGCGGTCGGGACCGCCGGCTTTACCGCGATGCTGGCCGTGATGGAGCTCGAGCGCCACGGCCTGAAGCCGGGCGCCGGCGAAGTGTTGGTCACCGGCGCCGCCGGGGGACTCGGCAGCGCCGCCGTGGCGATCCTCGGCAAGCTTGGCTACGACGTGACCGCGGTGACCGGGCGCGCCGACACCAACGACTACCTGCGATCATTGGGCGCCAAGACCATTCTGGCGCGCGCCCATTTCGTCGGTGCGCCGGCGAAGCCGCTGCAAAGCGAGCGCTGGGCCGGCTGTATCGACGCGGTCGGCGGTGGAATCCTGGCCAATATCATGACCGGCATGCGCTACGGGGCGTCGATCGCCGTATGCGGCAACGCCGGCGGCAACGAATTCAAGGCGACCGTGCTGCCGCTGATCTTGCGCGGCGTGAAACTGCTCGGCATCGACTCGGTGATGCGGACGATCAGCGAACGCAAGGAGGCGTGGAGACGCATCGTGCGCGATCTGCCGCTGCGCAAGCTCGACGCCATGACCTCGACCATCGGCCTCGGCGACTTGCCGGAGTACGGCGCGCGCATTCTCGACGGTCAGGTGCGCGGACGGGTCGTGGTCGATCCCAATCGCGCCGGTTGAGACGACGCCGGTGCCTGCCAAGAGCAAACTCGCGGCGACGTTCACCGTCGAATCCGATCAATTCGCCTGGCTCGAGGAGATGGCCGCGCAGTACCAGCTCGCCGACGCCTCGAAGGCGCTGCGTATCGTCCTCGACCATGCGATGATGGATTGCGATGAGGACGATGTATTCATGCAGATTCGCTGCCGCCGCTGCGGGTGAATTCGACGGACCCGCGGCCAAACCGATCGCGAGGGCGCGCCCAATCGATGCTTGATGCGCTGGCCTTCGCGTTCGCGTCGTTCTGGGGCGCATTTCTTTTGTTCGCCATCCAGCCGATGGCCGGCAAGGCGATGCTGCCGCTGCTCGGCGGTTCCTCGCAGGTATGGATCACTTGTCTGGTTTTTTTCCAGGCGGTCCTGTTGTGCGGCTACGTATACGCCCATTTCGTCGCCACCGTATTGTCGCGCGCCGCCCATATCGTCGTCCACGCCGCATTCGCGGCGGCGACATTATCGGCGTTGCCGCTCGCGCTTTCGCCCGATCGAATCGCCACGCCCGAGGGCGAGCCGATTTTCTGGCTACTAGGCACGCTCGCCATGGCGGTCGGCGGCCCGGTATTGCTGGTGGCGAGCAGCGCCCCGCTGATCCAGCGCTGGTTCTCGCTGACCGCGAGCACGGACGCTGGCGATCCGTATTTTCTTTATGCGGCGAGCAATCTCGGCAGTCTCTTGGCGCTACTGGCGTATCCGTTGGTCATCGAACCTAACCTCGATCTCGGCGCGCAGGCCACGCTGTGGACGCTGGGCTACGTCGCGTTGCTGGCGGCGCATGCGGCGTGCTTGTGGGCCGCCGCGGGCCCCGCCCGGACCTGGAGCCGACCTCGCCTCTACCTCGATTTTACGCGCGAGCGCCCGAAGTGGAGCGAACGTTTAATGTGGCTGGGGCTGGCATTCGTTCCATCGAGCCTGTTGCTCGGCGTCACTTCGCACATCACCAGCGATCTCCTCTCGGCGCCGCTGTTCTGGGTGGCGCCGCTGGCGCTCTATCTGCTGACCTTCATCCTGGCGTTCGCGCGCTCGACAGCGCGATTTGTTCCCTGGGCACCGCCCCTGCAACTCGCCGCCATGATGGCGCTGGTGATCGTCACGGTTTGGCCGCCCTTGGACAATTTTGTAATCGCCATTGGCGCGCACTTGATGGCGTTTTTTCTATCGTGCCTGA
>DATFES010000172.1:0-7756 GCA_035250945.1 Alphaproteobacteria bacterium
CGGACATCGGTTGTCGACCGGAGCGATGGAGGAAGTGCTCGCCTCGCACCAGGACGTGGCCGAGTGCGCGGTGATCGGCGTCGCCGACGACCTCAAGGGGCAGGTGCCGCTAGGATTCGTCGTGCTCAAGGCCGGCGTCAACCGTCCGCACGGCGAGATCGTCCGCGAGGTCGTCCAGATGGTCCGCGATCGCATCGGGCCGGTGGCGTTCTTCAAGCAGGCGATTGTTGTCGCCCGGCTGCCCAAGACGCGCTCGGGCAAGATTCTTCGCGGCACGATGCAGAAAATCGCCGATTCCGAGACCTTCAAGACTCCGGCGACGATCGACGACCCGGTAATCCTCGATGAAATCGCCGGAGCGCTGAAGCAAGCCGGCTACGCCAAGGCCGGGCTGCGGGCGGCCGGCGAGTAAGACCACGGGAGGCGGCGGCGATGCGGCTGCGGAACAAAGTGGCGCTGATCACGGGTGCGGCGAGCGGAATCGGCCTTGCGTGCGCGCAGGCCTTCGTGCGCGAAGGCGCCAGGGTCGTGCTCGCCGACGTCGACGTGAAGCGCGGGCCGGCAGCGGCGAAGAAGCTCGGTCCCAAAGCGCGCTTCGTGCGTTGCGACGTCGGCGACGCCAACGAGGCGCGGGCGGTGGTCGCCGCGGCGGTGAAAGCGTTTCGCCGCCTCGACATCCTGGTCAACAACGCCGGAATCATTCATACCGCCGAATTCCTCGACATCGCCGAGGCCGACTTCGACCGTGTACTGCGGGTCAATCTGCGGGGCGCGTTTCTCGTCGGCCAGGCGGCGGCGCGCCAGATGGTGAAGCAGCGCCACGGCGGGGCGATCGTCAACATGTCGTCGGTGAACGCCGTGCTGGCGATCCCCAATCAGGTTCCCTACGTCGTTTCGAAGGGCGGGATCAATCAACTGACCAAAGTGATGGCGCTTGCGCTCGCCGAGCATGGCATCCGCGTCAACGCCATCGGGCCCGGCACGATCGCCACCGACCTCGCGCGCGCGGCCGTGCTTGGCAACGAGGCGGCGCGCCAGCGCATCTTGAGCCGCACGCCGATGGGGCGATTGGGCGAGCCCGAGGAAGTCGCCGCCGTCGCTGTGTTCCTGGCGAGCGAGGAGAGCTCCTACATCACCGGCCAGACGATCTATCCCGATGGCGGCCGCCTGCCGCTCAATTACACCGTGTCGGTGAGAAACTGAGTCGATCGTAAAACTCGCCGGCCGTGCCACTGGCTCGTGCGGCGATGTGCGCCGGTCGATCGCCATCGGTTACACCGAACAACCCGAAACCGGACCGGCTTGCAAAGCGTTTGGCAAGCCGAACGATCTGAGATGCGAACTCGCGCATCGCCCTTTGCCGTTCGGCCCGAGCACGGCGCTGATAGTAGAGTTGATCGATGCTGCCGTCGGCCGACCGCCGAATCAGCGGCCAGCAATGCGCGCTGCCGGCTTGCGATTCTATGACACGCCTCCGTCTTCGACCTTCGCGCGGCAATGGGTCGCGCGCGGGAGGACGGGTCTACCGGATTGGTGGCGGGGCGCTGTGAACTAAATCACTCGCGCGATTCGCGCATCGAATGGAAGGTCGGCAGCGCCGACTATTCGGCTTTTTGGTCGTCGGTGGTCGAGGCGTCGGCGGTCGCTTCCGCCGCAACGTCGTCGGCAGGGCGCGCCGCCTTCTCGGCGGCCTCTTTCGCCGCTTGATCTTCCGCCGTCTTTCGCGCGGCGTCTGCGGCTTTCGCCGCCTGGGCATCGGCGAGCGCCTTGGCGGCCCGGCGCGCGGCGCGCTCGGATTCGCGCTTGGCGCGTTCGGCGGCCCGATGCGCCTTGTCGAGGGCGTCGTCGAGCGCTTCTTGCGTGCACAAGCCAAGTCCCACCGGGTTGGTCGGCTTGATGTTGGCCATGTCCCAGTGCGTGCGGTCGCGCACCTTCTGGATCGTCGCCTTGGTTGTGCCGACCAGGCGGCCGACTTGCGCGTCGGAGAGTTCGGCGTGGTGGCGCAAGAGCCAGGCGATGGCCGACGGCCGATCGTGGCGCTTTGACACCGGCGTATAGCGCGCGCCCTTCGGCTGGGCGGAGGGTAGCGGAAGACTGGTCTCGATCAGCTTGAGCCGCGCCGCCGGGTCCTTCTCGCAGCGCTCGATTTCCTCGCGCGTGACCTGGCCGCTCGCCACCGGATCGAGCCCGACGATGCCCACCGCCACCTCGCCGTCGGCGATCCCCTGCACTTCGAGCGCGTGCATGCCGCAGAAATCGGCGATCTGCTCGAACGTAAGCGAGGTGTTCTCGACCAGCCACACCGCGGTGGCCTTGGGCATTAGCGGCAGCGCCATCGATCCTCCTAATAGTCCGGCGCTGCGCCGTCGAACCAGCGCATGTCGGACATCGCCCGGATGTCGTGAGATGTCCGACCTTATATAGGCGGGCCTTGGCCGGGTCAAACCTCGATTGGCCGCTACGGTCAGCCGGTGGTGAGGACGATCTTGCCGATATGCTGATCGGCCTCCATCATCGTGTGCGCCTTGGCGGCCTCGGCGAGCGGGAAGGTGGCGTGGATGACCGGCTTTACTTTACCCGACTCGAGAAGCGGCCAGACATGGCGGCGCACCGCGGCAGCCACCGCGCCCTTCTCGGGGATCGAACGCGCGCGCAGCGTCGATCCGGTGAAAGTCAGCCGCTTGCGCATCAGCGGATTGAGGTCGATCTCGACCTTGCTGCCCTTTAGAAAGGCGATCTGCACCAACCTGCCGTCGATGCGCAGCAGCTCGAGGTTGCGCGCGGTGTACTCCCCGCCGACCATGTCGAGAATGACGTCGGCGCCGGCCCCGCCAGTCTCCTCCTTGACGATCGCGACGAAGTCGTCCTTGCGGTAGTTGATCGCCCGCTCGGCGCCGAGGCGCTCGCATGCCGCGCATTTTTCGGCGGTGCCGGCGGTGGCGAAGACGCGGGCGCCATGGGCGCGGGCAAGCTGGATCGCCGTCGTGCCGATGCCGCTGGCGCCGCCATGGACGAGAAATGTCTCGCCGTGCTGCAGCCGGCCGCGCTCGAAAACGTTGGTCCACACGGTGAAGAATGTTTCCGGCACCGCCGCCGCCTCGATCGCCGTGAGGCCCTTGGGCGCCGGCAGGCATTGCGGCGCCGGCGCGACGGCGTATTCCGCATAACCGCCTCCGGCGAGCAGCGCACAGACCTGATCGCCAACTTTGAAGCCCTTTGCATCCGCCCCGCAGGCGACGACACGGCCGGCGACCTCGAGTCCGGGCAGATCCGAAGCGCCTGCCGGCGGCGGATACTTGCCGTAACGTTGTAGAACATCGGGCCGATTGACCCCGGCCGCGACGACGCGGATCAAGACCTCGCCGGCGGCAGGTTTGGGCGTCGGACGCGACGTCGGTTTCAGCACATCCGGTTTTCCCGGTTGTGTGATCTCGATGGCGGTCATCGTCGCGGGAATGGAGTCGGGCATGAGCTCGTCCGATTGGTTGAATTGCGGCCCGACGCAAGGTCTAATCGGCCAAGCGCGAGATGACAACCCCGCCTTTCCCGATCAAGGGCCGCATGCCATGGATCTCGAAGACCTCGAACCGCGTAAGAAACCGACCGGCCCGCCCAAGGACCTGACGCCATGGTCGGTCGCGGAGCTCAACGACTACATCGCTCGGCTGGAGGCCGAAATCGCCCGTGCCCGCACGGCCATCGCCGCCAAGGAAGCGCAGCGCTCGGGCGCCGACGCCCTATTCAGAAAATAAGCCTCAGTTCTCGACCGGCGCGCGGCGTTTGCGCCGCGTGACGAACAGCAGCCAGCCGATCGGCCCTAACAGCAGCACCATGACGATCCATCCGACGCGCGGGCTGAACGGACAGCGCGCGCCCGGCGGCGCGCGAAGCGGCCCGGCCGACGGCGATAGCGCCACGTGCAAAAGCGGCAACATGTAGAACGCGGCGATGACGATGAGCGCGGTGGTGCGGTCCATTGCGTGCGCCATTGTGCGCTAGCGTGGCGTCAAGTCCAATCGCGATCTTGCCGGCAAGCTGTCGGCCGGCGGCGATCGGGTTCGTTCGTGCCGCTTCCGTCGGCGGCCGATCGAGAGTAGGAGACAGATATCCCGTCACCTTCGGAGGCCCGTTTCATGCTCAAGGGGAAATCGGCAATCGTCACTGGCTCGACCAGCGGCATCGGGCTGGGCATCGCCCGGGCGCTCGCCGGCCAAGGCGCCAATGTCATGTTGAACGGTTTTGGCGACGCGGCGGCGATTGACAAGCTGAGGAACGAATTGGCCAGCCGGCACCAGGTCAAGGTCGCCTATAGCGGCGCCGACATGTCGAAGGCGAGCGCCGTGGCGGACCTCGTCGCTCAGACGACGCGCGAACTCGGCGCGGTCGACATCCTGGTCAACAACGCGGGCATCCAGCATACCGCGCCGATCGAAGAATTCCCGCCCGATCGATGGGACGCCATCATCGCCATCAATCTGTCGTCGGCGTTCCACGCCATTCGCGCCGCCGTGCCGCAGATGCGGGCGCGCAACTGGGGCCGGATCATCAACGTCGCCTCGGCGCACGGCCTCGTCGCGTCGGCGCAGAAAGCGGCTTATGTCGCCGCCAAGCATGGCCTCGTCGGGCTGACCAAGGTGGTGGCGCTGGAGACCGCCACGACCGGAATCACCTGCAATGCGATCTGCCCTGGCTGGGTCCTGACGCCGCTGGTGCAAAAGCAGATCGACGCATTGGCGGCGAGCGAAAAACTATCGCCTGAGGCGGCGAAGATGCGCCTGCTTGGCGAAAAGCAGCCCTCGCAAGAATTTGTCACCCCCGAACAGCTCGCCGATCTCGCCGTTTTCTTGTGTTCGCCTGCGGCGGCGCAAATGCGCGGCGCCGCGCTGGTCATGGATGGCGGTTGGACTGCCCAGTGACGCGATGAGCGCCGCGGAGAAACAAATCAGCCTCGCCCTGCAGGGCGGCGGCACGCACGGCGCATTCACGTGGGGCGTGCTCGATCGCTTGCTCGCCGACGAGCGGATCTCCATCCAGGCCATCTCGGGGACCAGCGCCGGAGCCATTAACGGCGCGATGCTGACCTACGGCATGATGGAAGGCGGACGCGAAGGCGCGCGTGCGGCGCTGTCCAGGTTCTGGCGCAAAGTCGGCGAGACGGCGCGGTTTTCCCCCTTCCAGCCGACCTGGCTCGATCGCCTCTTGGGCGAGGGCGGGCTGGATTTTTCGCCGCCCTATGTCGCTGCCGATTTTCTCAGCCGCGTGATGTCGCCCTATGAGACGACGCTGTTCGACATGAACCCGCTGCGCGAATTGTTGTCGGAGTACTGCGACTTCGATCATGTCAACGCGTGCCGTTCGCCGTTGCTCCATGTCTGCGCGACGCACGTGCTGAGCGGCAAGATCAGGGTTTTCGCGCCGGGCGAAATCACCGCCGAAACGGTGCTCGCCTCGGCCTGCCTGCCGCATATGTTCCGCGCCGTCGAAGTCGAGGGCGAGCATTATTGGGATGGCGGGTTCGTCGGCAATCCGCCGCTCTACCCGCTCATCCGGCCGGACCTGCCGGCCGACATCGTGCTGGTCGCGGTGAACCCGATCCATATCGACCGGTTGCCCAGGAGCGCGCGCGAGATCGTCGACCGCACCAATGAGATCAGCTTCAACGCCAACGTGATGCGCGAAATGCGGACGATCGACCTGATCACGCGCATGCTCGATGCCGGACACCTCGGACCCGGCGCGGCGAAACGTCGGCTCTACCTGCACATGATCGGCGCCGAGCAGGACATGGCTCGCTACGGCGCATCGAGCAAGTTCAACGCCCATCCCGAGTTCCTCGACGAGCTGTTCGCGCTCGGACAGCGCACCGCCGAGGCCTGGCTGGCCGCCTATTGTGCTCAGCTCGGCCAAGCTTCGACCATGGATGTGAAAAAAATTTTCGTCTAATATCAATTGATTAGCGGATAGTTTTCCCGGTTAAGACAATTTTTAGGCTTCACACCTAAATTGGCAGCGTCGGTCCAGGCTGACACCCCGTCAGTTTGGGCGCTCCGGGTCGATGGATCTGGGGTCATTGACGCCTCCCTGTTCAACTCGGGCCGCACCTTCGGGCGCGGCCCATTTTCTTTGCCCGCCGCCCGACTCGTTCGCCTACATGCGGACCTCCGCTTGACGGGTGGCGATGTTGCGGCCAGAGTCGCCGACGTTCCGACGCGAGTTGGACAGGGACGGCGTTCGCGACCGAGCGCCCAACCAAAATCAGAAAAACGAGAAGAAGAAAGCGAAGGGCCGCCGTTGAGCGGCCCTTCCATTTCGGGTAATCCTCGCCTCGATAGCCGGCGCTGTTCGGCCGAACGGAGCGGCGCTCGAACCGGTGGATGGCGAGACGATGGTCGATCCCAAGCTACCCAAATTCGATACGCTCGCGCTCCACGCAGGCCAGCAGCCCGACCCGGTCACCGGTGCGCGCGCGACGCCGATCTACCAGACGACGTCGTATGTATTCGACGATGTCGATCATGCCGCGGCGCTGTTCAATCTCGAACGCGCCGGCCACATCTACTCGCGTATCTCCAATCCTACCGTCGCCGTGCTCGAAGAGCGCATCGCGGCGCTGGAGGGCGGCGTGGGAGCGATTTGCACCGCTAGCGGTCAAGCCGCCCTGCATCTCGCGGTCGCCACATTGATGGGGCAAGGCGGGCACATCGTCGCCTCGGCGTCGATTTATGGCGGATCGCACAATCTGTTCAATCACACCCTGCCGCGATTCGGGGTGACCACGACTTTCGTCAATCCACGCGAGCCGGCTTCGTTCAAGGCGGCGATCCGCCCGGAGACGCGATTGTTGTTCGGCGAGGTCCTCGGCAACCCTGGACTCGAAGTGCTGGATCTGCGTCGCGTCGCGGCGATCGCGCACGACGCGAGCGTGCCGCTGATGATCGATTCGACGTTTTGCACTCCATATCTATGCCGTCCCTTCGAGTGGGGCGCCGACATCGTCATGCACTCGGCGACCAAATGGCTGGGCGGTCATGGCGTGGCGATCGGCGGGGTGTTGGTCGACAGCGGCAAGTTCGACTGGGAAGCGTCGGGCAAATACCCGACCTTGAGCGAGCCGTATGCCGGCTATCACGGCCTCGATTTCGCCGAGGAGTTCGGACCGCAAGCGATGATCATGCGCGCGCGAGCTGAGGGCCTGCGCGATTTCGGCGCCTGTATGAGCCCGGCCAACGCTTTCTATCTGTTGCAGGGTGTCGAGACCTTGCCGCTGCGCATGGCCCGGCATGTCGAGAATACGCGCAAAGTCGTGGCCTTCCTCAACGCCGCGCCCGAAGTCGAGTGGGTCACCTACCCCGAGCTGCCCAGCCATCCCGACCGCAAACTCGCCGAGGAAATGATGCCGCTCGGCGCGGGCTCGATCGTGTCGTTCGAACTCAAGGGCGGCCGGCCGGCCGGCCGGCGGTTCATCGAGGCGCTGCGCGTCTTCTCGCATCTCGCAAATGTCGGCGACGCCAAGTCGCTGGTCATTCATCCGGCGAGCACGACGCATCAGCAGATGGACGCCGAGGCGCTCAAGACGGCGGGCGTCGGCGAAGGAATGATCCGGCTGTCGATCGGCCTCGAGGATGCCGGCGACTTGATCGACGATCTCGGCCAGGCGCTGCGCGCCTCGCAGCGCGGCTGAGCAGCGCGCAATGGAGCACGTCGTCGACGGCAAGCGGGTCTTCGCCGCCACCGGCGGGCAGACGTTCAAGAGCGA
>DATFES010000193.1:0-3801 GCA_035250945.1 Alphaproteobacteria bacterium
ACCCGCGTCAAGGTGACGATCAACCAGAAAGGCTCGGGCGAGATGTTTGCCCAGATCCGCGCCGAGGCGTCGAATCCGAAAGGCGACGTCTGGTGGGGCGGCACCGGCGATCCGCATCTTCAAGCGGCCGCGTCGGGCCTCAGCGACGATTATATCTCGCCGGCGTTGGATCAACTTCATCCGTGGGCGCAGAGGCAGGCCCAGCAATCGGGATACCGCACCGTCGGCATCTATGCCGGCGCGCTCGGTTTCGCCTACAACACCGAGCAGCTCGAGCGGAAAAAACTGGCCGCTCCGCGTTGTTGGAGCGACGTCGTCAAGGCCGAGTACAAGGGCGAGGTGCAGATGTCGAACCCCGCCTCCTCCGGCACCGCTTACACCGCGGTCGCCACGCTGGTCCAGGTGATGGGGGAAGACCCGGCCTTCGAATATCTCAAGAAGCTGCATGTCAACATCAACCAGTACACGCGCTCCGGCCCCGCTCCGGCGCGCAACGCGGCGCGCGGCGAAACGGCGATCGGAATCATGTTCCTGCACGATGCGGTGGCCGAAGCGATCGCCGGGTTCCCGGTCAAGGTCGCCGCACCTTGCGAAGGCACGGGATACGAGATCGGGTCGATGAGCATCATCAAGGGCACGAGGAACCTCGGGAACGCGAAGAAATGGTACGAGTTCGCGCTCTCGCCCCAAGGACAGAACACGGGCGCCCGCGCCAAATCCTATCAGGTGCCCTCGAACAAGAACGCGACCGTCCCGCCGCAGGCGCCCAAGCTCGAAGAGATCAAATTGATCGACTACGCGTTCGCGAAATACGGCTCGTCGAGCGAGCGCAAGCGCCTGATCGACCGCTGGGAGACGGAAGTCGGCAGCCTGCCAAAGTAAGCTGGAGGTCACGCGCGACGATGGCAAGCCAGGGACCGGCATCGGTCGAGTTTCGCGGCGTCACCAAGCGCTATGGCGCGGTGACGGCGGTCGATAGCGTAAGCTTCACCATCGAGCCGGGGGCGCTGGTCACGCTGCTCGGGCCATCGGGATGCGGCAAGACGACGACGCTTCGCCTGATCGCCGGTTTGGAGATGGCGAGCGAGGGCCAGATCCTGATCGGCGGGCGCGACGTCACGCGGTTGTCGGCGTCCGAGCGCGACGTGTCGATGGTGTTTCAGTCCTACGCGCTCTTTCCGCACATGACCGTGCTGGAGAACGTAGCCTACGGCCCTTCGGTAAGCGGCGCATCGAAAGCCGAGGCTCAGGCGATGGCGCGCGACAAGCTTGGGCTTGTCGGGCTCGAGGGCTACGACGACCGGCTTCCCTCGGAGCTTTCGGGCGGACAGCAGCAGCGCGTCGCGGTGGCGCGGGCGCTGGTTCTCGAGCCGCAGGTCCTGTTGTTCGACGAGCCGTTATCGAATCTCGACGCCAAGCTGCGTCGCAAGGTGCGCGAGGACATCCGCGATCTGCAACGTTCCCTCAACCTGACCGTGGCGTATGTCACCCACGATCAGCAGGAGGCGCTCGCCGTCTCCGACCGCATCATCGTCATGTCGAACGCGGCGATCGCGCAAACCGGCGTACCGCGCGATCTGTACGAGGCCCCGGCGGATTTGTTCGTCGCCGACTTCATCGGCGACGCGAATCTGGTCAAGGCCGAACTCGGGCGCTCGGCCAATCAGCGCGCGCCAGTGCGGATCGGCGATGCGACAGTCGAATTGCCGCATCGCGGCATCGCGCCAGGCGAAGTGACGGTGGCGATCCGGCCGGAATCCCTGCTCATTTCCGTCGAGCAGCCCAACGAGCCGGCCATCTCGGGAACCGTCGCCAAGGCGGCATATCTCGGCACGCACATGGAGTACACGATCGCGACGGCTCTGGGCGACTTGTTCGTGGTCGACCGCGCCGTCATGCGGCCTCTGGCGCTCGAGGCGCCGGTGTGGCTGCGCCTCGCCGACCACGGCGTCACCGTCGTTCCGCCGAACGAGTGATTTGGGATCTTCCCGCTCAAGCGCCGACCTTGCGCAGGCGGCTTTCCCGCAGCTCGCCCGCTTGCTCGAGGATCGGATAGGCGACCGACGTCAGGTGCGAGTTGATCCGCTTCAGGTCGCGTAGAATGTCGAGATGAAGCGAGCTGGTCTCGATGCTCTCGGCGCGGCCGCTCCGCAGACGATCGAGATGGCGTTCGGCGAGCTGTCGCTCGCGTTCGCGAAAGTTCACTTTCTCGGACAATAACTGGCGCGCCATCTTGACGTCGGCGGCGATGAATACGGCCATCGAGAGCTTGAGATTCTCCAGCACCTGGCCATGCAGCGCGGCGATCTCGCGGAACCCCTCATCCGAGAATTTCAGCCGGTTCTTGATTTTCTTCACCGCGAGTTCCATCAAGTTCTTGTCGATGATGTCTCCGACATGTTCGAGATTGGTGGTGAAAGCGATGATCTCCATGCAACGCCGGCTGTCGGTATCGCCAAGCGATTCGCGACTCACCTGCGTCAGATAAAGCTTTATCGCCTCGTGCAGTTTGTCGATGACGTCGTCGGCGCGGCTGATCTGTTCGGCCAGTTTACGGTCATCGGATTCGAGAACCTTGAGGGTGTCCCGCAGCATCGTCTCCAACGTGTCCCCCATGCGGAGCGTCTCGCGCGCGGCGGCGGCGATGGCGAGCGAGGGCGATTCGATCGCGCCGGGATCGAGATAGCGCGGCCGCGCGGGATCCTCTTCGGTCGGCCGCACAGGAAGCGCCCGCTCCAACGCCTTGGCGATCAGACCCACGAGCGGCAGGAAGGCGGCCGCGAGCGCCAGATTGAACGCGGTGTGAAAATTCGCCGCCTGCCGGCCGACATCGGTCGAAATGAGTTCCAGGGCAGGTTGGACAACGCCCAGCAACGGCAGCGCGACAAGGCAGCCGACGACGCGAAACGCCATATTGCCGATGGTTACGCGACGCGCCGCGATATCGCCGCGCCAGGTCGCCAGCAGCGCCGGCACGCCGCCGCCGAGATTGGCGCCGAGAACGAGCACCAGCGCCAGTTTCGGCGTCAGTACGCCGACGCCGGACAGCGAGATGATCAGCAAGACGATCGCCAGGCTGGAGTGGGCCATCCACGTCAGACCGGCGGCGGCGAACAGCGCCAGTAAGGGTTCGCGTTCGACCGCCACGAGGATCTCCTGGATCACGGCTGACTCGCGCACCGGCGCCGAGGCGGCGATGATCAGCCGCAAGGCGAGCAACATGAGCCCGACGCCGATCACCGCGCGACCGAGATCGCGTCTTCGCGTCGCGCCGCCGGCCGAGAAAGCCGCCACGCCGAGCACGATCAGAAGGGGCGACACGACGCCAAGGTCGAATGAGAGGATTTGCGCCACGAGCGACGTGCCGACATCTGCGCCGAGCATCACGGCGAGCGCCGGCGCGGTCGCCATCAAGCCGCGCTCGGCGAATGAGGCGGTTATCAATGCGGTCGCCGTGCTGCTCTGCAGCACCGCGGTCACGCCAAGGCCAACGCCGAAGGCCGAGAGCCGCCGGCGCATCCCTACTCCGATGAAATGCCGCAAGTCGCCGCCGTAGGCACGCAAGACGCCCGTGCGCACCATGCGCAGGCCCCAAAGCAACAGCGCGACGCCTCCAAGGAGATGGATCAGTACCGTCGTGGCAGAGATAGCCGGTCGCTCCGCAAGCTGGCCCTTTGCACCTGCGCGACGACGGGCAAGCGGGGCCGAAACGGATCTCCGATTACGGCATGTAATAAATCCGTAACGGAATCACTTGGCGAATGATGGACCTACCCGCCGGGAATTCAAGGTAAATCTTGG
>DATFES010000195.1:0-5523 GCA_035250945.1 Alphaproteobacteria bacterium
CGCTTGTCGTGCTGATCGAAGACGCACACTGGATCGACCAGGCGACGCAGGGCTTTCTCGACGGCCTCGTATCGACGATTCCGTCGCTGCGTGTCCTCCTGGTAGTGACCTACCGGCCAGAGTATCGGCACCAATGGGCCAACCGGCCCAACTACGCGCAGTGCCGGATCGAACCTTTGCCTGCCGAATCGGCGATCGAGTTGCTGGACTCGCTTCTGGGCGCCGGGCCACATCTCGACGGGATAAAGCGCTCGATCGCCGATCGCAGCGGCGGCAATCCGTTTTTTATCGAGGAGATCGTTCGCTCGCTCGACGAAACGGGGGTGCTGAGTCGGCCGCCAGGCGAGCGCGCAAACTTCGACGAAGTGGCGATCGCCGTGCCGCCGACGGTACAAGATGTACTTGCCGGACGCGTCGATCGACTCACCGCCGAGGCGAAGCGAGTTTTGCAGGCCGCGGCCGCGATCGGGCGCAACGTGCCGTACGTCCTCCTTCATGCCGTGACTGAAAGCGACGACGAACGTCTGGCGGCAGCGCTCGCCGCTCTCGAAGCGGCGGATTTCGTGCACGAGTCGCGCGTCTTTCCCGAGCGCGAGCTGACGTTCAAGCACGCCCTGACGCGGCAGGTCGCCTACGGCGCGATGACGAACGCGCAACGCCGGGCGATGCACCTCAAGATCGCCGCGGCGATGCTTCAAACTGCGGCCGATCGCGTATCGGAGGATGTGGAGTCCTTGGCAGCGCACTATGCCGAGGGCGAATCGTGGCCTCAGGCGGTCGACTATTTATTGCGGGCTGCCCGCAAAGCCAAGCTTCAATACGCCTATGACGCCGCGCTCGCCTTCTCGAGGCGCGCGCGCGCCGCCGCCGCGGCCGGGGACGATCTTGCGAAGCGGCAGGTCGAGGCGGCGATCGCCGAGGGCGATTTGCTCAGCCTGTTGGGGCAACTCGAGCCGGCAAACGCCAGCTACGACGCCGCGCTTGCCCTCGAAACCGATGCCATGCAGAGGCGCCGGATCGCTAATCGTCGTCACGAGGCGCGCCCGATCGTTCGCGATGGCGGACGGGTGGTCTACTACGAGCATGGCGGCGGCGAAGAGACGTTGGTCTTCGTCCACCCGTTCGTGTATGGCCTTTCGACCTTCCAACCGATCGTCGAACAGTTATGCCAGGAATTTCGCGTCGTGACGATCGATCCCCGTGGCACCGGCGCTTCTGATCCATTGCCGCCGGACTACGACATCGGGGACCACATGCTCGACGTGGCGGCGGTGATCGAAGCGCTGCCAGTCGAGTCGGTCACCGCGATCGGCTTATCGCGTGGCGCTAATTTGCTGATTCGTCTCGCCGTGGCGCGGCCGACGTTGCTGCGCCGGCTGATTCTCGTCGGCGCGCATACGCGGCAAACGGTGGGAATCGGTGTCGACCCCGAAGGCAACATGTCGATGACACACGACACGCTCGACGAGTTCGTGGCGGCGCTGCTTCGTGGCGACATAAGGCAAGCGGCGACGATCTTCGCGGCGAAGATTTTCAGCGAAGCGGGAACCGATGAACTCCGACGTCAGTTCATTCAGCGTTGCGTCGATCTGCCGCCGGAAACCGTGGTGCGCTTTTTCACATTTGATCCGAAGGCGGACGTCGAAAACCTGTTGGACAAGGTCGACACGCCGACGCTCGTGATGCACGGCAGCCGCGACGACGACGTGTCGTTGGTGACCGGTATCGAGATAGCGCAGCGGATCGCCAAAGCGGATCTATACGTGTTCGAGGGGAAGGGACACCTGCCGATGTTCACCGCCACCGGCGAATTCTGTACTACGCTTCGCAATTTCGTGCGACAAGGCCGCGCGCGCGTGCCGCTGGCGATCTAAATCTTCGAGCCGCGACATCGATTAGCTTCCGTCGCTTATGATATCATCGCCGATCTCCGGACAATCCAACGTCGAACCACAGGGGGAAAGCATGACGCCCGAAGCACGATTGAAGCAGCTCGGCATTGGTCTGCCGACGCCGCCGACTCCGGTCGCCAACTATGTCCCGTTCCGGATCGCCGGCGGACTTCTGTTCCTTTCGGGACAGGGGCCGCGCGACGCGGACGGCAAGCACCTGACCGGGAAAGTCGGCGCCGATGTGAGCGTCGAGGAGGCGTACAAGCACGCGCGGCTGGTCGGCCTCGGACTGCTCGCCGTCACGCGTCTCGCGCTAGGCAGCCTCGACCGCGTCGACTTCGTGATCAAGCTGCTTGGGATGGTGAATGGCGTGCCGAACTTCGGCGACCAACCGAAGGTCATCAACGGATGCTCCGATCTACTGGTCGAGGTCTTCGGCGACGCCGGCAAGCATGCGCGTTCGGCGGTCGGAATGGGCTCGCTTCCCAGCAATATCACCGTCGAGATCGAGGCGATATTGGCCATCAAGCCTTAGCGACACGGCGTCGTGGCTAAAAGAACGTTCGTATCGCGCCGATGACGTCATAGCCGTCGTCGACCAGCATGATCGTCTGCCAGCGGTCGAAGGTGAGGCAGGGGTGCGATATCCCGAACCCGATCAAGTCGCCCACTTGCAGCGGGCTGTCGGTGGGCAGGTCGAGATAGCCATGCTGGTCGTTAAGCGCCGAGATTCGATGATCGGCCGGAACGGCGCACGGCGTACGGACATTGGCGCCGGGTCGGTGCCACTTGAGCGGCACGGGTAGGTATTGATCGAAGGAGACGTCGCGCTTGCCCATGGTGACGAGCGCGCGAGTCGCCTCCGGCCGCGATTGCACATAGGCCCACACTTCCATTGCGGCTTGCGGCTCGCCGAGCGCCGCGGCGACCGGCGATCGGTCGCGAATCGCCGCGAAATGCTGGGCGTACATCCCCGAATCGTGCGTCAGGTAGCAACCGCTGCGCGTCAGGATCATGGATTTCCGACGCATATTGGCGGTCCGAAACTTCTCGACCACGATGTCGTAGAACGCCGAGCCGCCGGCGGTGAGAACCAATGGGCCCGGCGCGCACAGATCCTCGCGATCGATCATCTGCGCCAGCTCGACGAGGAAGTCGAGGAACCGGACGACGCGCTGCACGCGATCGTCGCCCGATATCAGACCCTCGAACCCCTCGACGCCACGGAGCGCCAGATATGGCCCGGCCGCCTTGACGGCGCGAGCCACATGGCGCGCCGCCTCGACGTTGCGCACCCCGGTTCGCCCGCCGGCAAAACCGCCTTCGAGAAATACTTGGATTGGCCGGCGCGAACCGGCTGCGCGCGCCGCATCCGCCATGCGCTCTACCAACGGCACGGAGTCGACAAGGCAGTAAAAGTCGAATTGCGGATCGCGCGCCAATTCGTCGAGGACGAACCGCAGCCCCTGTCGGCCGACGAGCTGGTTCGCCAAAACGATGCGCTCGCAACCGTAGTGCCGGGCGACCTGCAACTGATGGACATTTCCGACCGTGATCGCCCAGGCGCCGTCGGCGATCTGGCGGCTGAAAAGCTGCGGGCTCATCGTCGTCTTGCCGTGGGGCGAGATCACGGCGCCGCTCTGCTCGAGGAAGGCGCGCATCCAGCGGCCGTTGTGATCGAGCGCGCTCTGCCGCAGCACGCATACCGGGAGCGGCAGGTCCTCGGCCAAAACATTCCAGCCCTTGGCGCCGATCGCAGCCATCGGAAACGGCGGGAGGCCGCCGGGGATTCCCTTGGTTCGCCCGTCGAGCAGGCTGCTCTCGATTTCGCCGAGTTCCATGGCATCCTCCCCGCATCGTCCGCTTGGCCGACATTCCATATCAGGCGGCCGGACCGTCGAACAGGCGGATGGTTGTGAGGCGGTCGGGCCGACCCTAAAGTGGCGGCAGGGGAGCGCGCAGCATGGACACCACGCCCGCTCGCCGCGAACTTTGCGTCGCGATAGGCGGATATGGCGCAATCGGCGAGGCAGTGGCGCGGCGGCTCGATGCCGGTATCGAGGGCCTCAAACTCGTCGGCGTTGCGGCGCGCGACGCGGTGAAGGCCGAGTCGCGCGTCGCCAAACTCAAGCGCCCGGTGCCCGTGGTGCGCATCGACAAGCTCGCCGAGCTGGCCGATATCGTGGTCGAATGCGCGCCGGCCGCGGCGTTCCTGGACATCGCGCGGCCGGCCTTGGCCGCCGGGCGCATCTTCATGCCGCTCAGCGTCGGAGCGCTGCTGTCAAATCTCGATCTCGTCGACTTGGCGCGGGAGACCGGCGGCCGGATCGTCGTGCCGACCGGGGCCATCGTCGGTCTCGACGCGGTGCGCGCCGCCGCCGAGGGAACGATCTCTTCCGCAAGGATCATCACCCGCAAGCCGCCCGCGGGGCTGGTCGGGGCGCCCTATCTCGTCGAGCACGGCATCGTTTTCGACGATATCAAGGCGCCATTGAAGGTGTTCGACGGTAGCGCGCGGGAGGGGGCGAAAGGATTCCCCGCGAATGTCAATGTCGCCGCGGCCCTCAGCCTCGCCGGTATCGGGCCCGACCGTACGCGGCTCGAGGTGTGGGCCGATCCCGGCGCGACGCGCAACATTCATCGCATCGAGATCGAATCCGACAGCGCGCGCCTATCGATGCAGATCGAGAATATTCCCTCGCCCGATAATCCGCGTACCGGACGCATCACCGCGCTGTCGGTCGTCGCGGCGCTGCGCGGCCTCGTTGCGCCGCTAAAAATCGGCACTTAGAGTATGATCCGCAAAGGTTGAATCGCTGGCTTTACCCCTCGCCCTTCGACAAGCTCAGGGCGAGGACTGATAAATACGCCCTCATGGTGGCGCGGCGCATGCGCCGCGCCCTCATCCTGAGCCGCACGCCCATCCTCGATGTTTCGACAGGCTCAACATGAGGATGGGCGTGCGAGTCGAAGGACGAACCATGAGGGCGCGCGACATGGTCACACCCAAGCGGATCACGCTCTAGGCGTCGCAGCATCTCAGAACTTGCCGAATTTCAGGTATGCGTCGACCGGATCCGTTCCCGACATGATGGCGCGACGGACTTGGCTTTCCGTTCGCACCACCTCCTCGGTCCGTGCGACCGCCTCGACCGCGAGATCGGCCGGAACGATCACCACTCCGTCGCGGTCGCCGATCAAGTAATCGCCGGTCGAAATCGTAACGTCGCCGATGGCGATCGGCTCGCCGAAACGATCGGGGACCCATCGGCCGACGATGTCCGACGGCGTGAAGAAGCGATGGAAGACCGGAAATCGGATCGAAAGAATGAAATCGGCGTCGCGGCAGCCGCCATCGACCACATAGCCGCGCACGCCCTTGTGCTTGAGCGTTTCGGCCGAAAGCTCGCCCATCAGGGCAACCTCGGAGTTGTTGGGTTGGCAGACGATGACTTTTCCCGGCGGCGCCTTCGACAGCAGTGTCACCCAGGCGAGCAGCGTCTCGTGCGGCGGACGCGTGCGGTCGATATGGCCGCTCACCGTCCACAATTCGCCCGCCAATTTCAACGTCGGATCGAGCGGTCGGATGCTCGATGGAAGTACGACGCGCTCGCATCCCATCGCGCGCAAG
>DATFES010000199.1:0-5582 GCA_035250945.1 Alphaproteobacteria bacterium
CCCACCCCGGCGTCCGCCGCCTCCAGGATCGCGTCCGCCGCGAACGCCGGCGGCACGTAGATCGCGCTCGCCTCCGCCCCCGTCGCCGCCACCGCCTCCGCCACCGTGTCGTACACCGGCAAATCCAGGTGCTTCGTGCCCCCCTTCCCCGGCGTCACCCCCCCCACCACCTTCGTCCCGTAGGCGATCGCCTGCTCCGAGTGGAACGTCCCCTGCGCCCCAGTGAACCCCTGGCAAATCACCTTCGTATCCTTGCCCACCAATACCGCCATGGCGAGTCAACGACTCCTTTGCCCGTGTGTGCGCGTTCGACGGCTCACGCCGCGTCCTTGACCGCCTTGACGATCTTCTCGGCGGCGTCGGCGAGATTGTCGGCGGCGATGATCTTGAGACCCGACTGCCTGATGATCTTTTTGCCGAGATCGACGTTCGTCCCTTCGAGGCGTACCACCAGCGGCACCTCGAGCGCCACCTCGCGCGCCGCGGCGACGACCCCCTCGGCGATGACATCGCAACGCATGATGCCGCCGAAAATATTGATCAGGATTCCCTCGACATTGGGATCGGAGAGGATGAGCTTGAACGCCAC
This sequence comes from Alphaproteobacteria bacterium, assembly GCA_035250945.1. Classification (GTDB taxonomy): domain Bacteria; phylum Pseudomonadota; class Alphaproteobacteria; order CACIAM-22H2; family CACIAM-22H2; genus DATFES01. The sequence goes on from DATFES010000199.1 coordinate 590, forward strand.
CGCGACGCGCTCCTTGGTGGCGCCGCCGCCGACGTCGAGAAAATTCGCCGGTTCGCCGCCATAGAGCTTGATGATGTCCATGGTCGCCATGGCGAGTCCGGCGCCGTTGACCATGCAACCGATGTTGCCGTCGAGCTTGACGTAGTTGAGCGCGTGCTTGCTCGCCTGGCGCTCCATCGGCTCTTCCTCGGATTCGTCGCGCAGTTCCTCGACGTCCTTGTGACGGAACAGCGCGTTATCGTCGAAATTCATCTTGGCGTCGAGAGCCAGCACGTCACCGCTACCGGTCACCACCAGCGGATTGATCTCGACCACCGAGGCGTCAAGCCCTTCGAAGGCGCGGTACATGGCGACGAGGAACTGGACCGTGGCGTTGATCTGCTTGCCTTCGAGGCCGAGCGCGAACGCCACCTTGCGCGCGTGATAGGGCTGCAGCCCGGTGGCCGGATCGACGGCGACGCGGACGATTTTCTCCGGGTGCTTGGCCGCGACCTCCTCGATGTCCATGCCGCCTTCGGCCGAGGCCATGATCGTCACGCGCGAGGTGGCGCGGTCGATCAGCATGCCGAGATAGATTTCGCGCTTGATGTCGCAGCCTTCCTCGACGTAGACGCGCGAGACCTCGCGGCCTGCCGGCCCGGTCTGCTTGGTGACCAGGACTTTTCCCAGCATCGCGGCGGCATGCGCCTTGACGTCGGCCAGCGACTTGGCGAGCCGCACGCCGCCTTTGCCCGAACTGTCGTCCTTGAACCGGCCGGCGCCGCGGCCGCCGGCGTGAAGTTGCGCCTTGACCACCCAGACCTGCCCGCCGAGATCGCGCGCCGCCTTCTCCGCCTCCTCGGGCGTGTAGGCAACGGTCCCGCGCGGCACGGCGACGCCGTAGCGGCTGAGCAGCGCTTTAGCCTGATATTCATGGATGTTCATCGCCAGCGCTCCGATCGTCGCGCGCGGTCGACCTCGACGGCACGATCAAGGGCGGATCGTCGCCGATTTCGCCGCGCATTTTCCGGTTACAGCTTGCCTTCCTTCTTGAGCAGGTCGCGCGCCACATCGCATAGCGTCTTCACGGCGCTTACCGAGTGGTCGAACATTTTTCGCTCTTCCGGATCGAGCTTGATCTCGATCACGCGCTCGACGCCTCCCGACCCGATGACGACCGGCACCCCGACATAGAGGTCCTTGACGCCGTATTGGCCGGTCAGCCATGCCGCGCAGGGCAGGACGCGCTTCTTGTCGCGCAGATAGCTTTCCGCCATCGCGATCGCCGATGCGGCCGGAGCGTAGAACGCCGAACCGGTCTTCAAAAGATTGACGATCTCGGCGCCGCCGTTGCGCGTTCGCGTGACGATCGCCTCGATCTTCTCTCTGGTCGTCCAGCCCATCGCGACGAGATCGGGCAGTGGAATGCCGGCGATCGTCGAGTAACGGATCAGCGGCACCATCGTGTCGCCGTGCCCGCCGAGCACGAAAGCCGTGACGTCCTCGACCGAGACGTTGAACTCATGGGCAAGAAAATAGCGGAAGCGCGCCGAGTCGAGCACGCCCGCCATGCCGACGACCCGGGCGTGCGGCAGTCCCGATAGCTCGCGCATCACCCATACCATCACGTCGAGCGGGTTGGTGACGACGATGACGAACGCCTTGGGGCAATGCGTCTTGATGTTCTCGGCCACCGTGGCGATAACCTTGGCGTTGATGCCGATGAGATCGTCGCGGCTCATGCCCGGCTTGCGCGGCACTCCGGCGGTGACGATTACGACATCCGATCCCTTGAGCGACTCGTAGCCATTCGCCCCCGCCGCGATCATGTCGAAGTCCTCGATCGGCGAGGCTTGCGCGATGTCGAGCGCCTTGCCCTGCGGGACGCCTTCGACGACGTCGATCAGCGCCACGTCGCCGAGCTCCTTAAGGCCGGCGAGCAGCGCCAGCGTGCCGCCGATCTGACCAGCGCCGACAAGAGCGATCTTGTTGCGAGCCATGACGAATTCCCGATTGGTCGAAGGATTGCCGAAGACCGCAGTGCGTCGCCGACGGCGTGTTGCGCCTGCGAAAAGCCGCGCGTGGTCTAACCCGAATCCCGCCCGTGGGCAAGGGGGCGACGCGACGCCATCGTCATGGATTTCTTGCGCCGTTTCGCCTCGCGTAGGATGACGGAAGCGGCGGTTCGACCGGCGAAAGGAATGCCATGGAACAGCGCGTCAGTCTCATAACCCTCGGCGTAAGCGATCTCGCGCGCAGCCGCGAATTTTACCGGCGCCTGGGATGGCGGCGTTCGATGACGCGCGCGGAAGGCGTCGCGTTCTTTCAAATCGGCGGCCTGGCCTTGGCGTTGTATCCGCGCGAGCATCTGGCGCGCGATGCCGAGATCGAAGCCCCTGGCCCCGGCTTCAGTCGGCTCGCGCTCGCCTACAACACGCGGACGCGCGACGAGGTCGACCAAGTTCTCGCCGAGGCTGAAGCGGCAGGGGCGACGATATTGAAGCGCGGCCATGACGTGTTCTGGGGCGGCTATGTCGGGTTCTTCGCCGATCCGGACGGGTTTTTGTGGGAGATCGCCTGGAATCCGTCATTCGCGATGAGCGAGGACGGAAGCATTCGCCTTCCCGAGTGATCGTCGAAGCCTCGTTCAGCGATCCTTGTGCCGGTGATAATGGCGCTGCGCCTTGGCGCGATTGCCGCACGAGCTCATGGCGCACCAGCGGCGGTTTCCGCTCTTGCTGTCGTCGAGGAACACCCAGCGACACTCGGCGTTGGCGCAGGCACGCACGCGGCGGCATCGCGGGTCGATCAAGAGGTCGGCCGCCGACCACAGCACCGCCGCCAATACGCTTGGCGCAGCCGGTTCGAGCCGCGCCACGCGCCAGGCCAAGCCGCCAGCCGTGGGCCGTAGCGTCGTACGCGCCGGCGTCTTGGCAAGGGCGCGGTTCAGGCGATCGAGATCGTCCTCTTGTGGCGGCACGTCCGGCCGGCGATCGAAAAGCCGATAAATCGTTTCACGCAGTGCGAGCGCTTCGCCGAACATCATCGTGGCGCGCACCGGATGGTCGCGCCCCCAGGCGGCAAGCATCCGCCCCGAGGCGGCGTCGATCGCGCCCGCGACGACGCACCAGTCGATCAGTCGGCCGAAGTCGCCCAGGTCGTCGTGCGGCGCCGCGCGACCCCGCCAGCTTCGCGTATTGGCAAAGTCGAGGCACAGATCGGCGCGCGGCCGTGCCGGCAAGGCGGTGTCCGAGTCGAACGACGATTGCTTCATGTCGGCCATGGCATACTAACCAACATACCGGTTGACAAGCGGCTATCGGCCCGAATATTGTCTAACTGTCATGATAGTTATGTAATCGTTTACCGCCCGTCCCGCCAGGAGAGATCCGATGATCGACCATATTTCACTCGGCGTGCGCGACATTCCGCGAGCGCAACGCTTCTACGACGCGGCGCTTTCGCCGCTCGGCTACCGGCGGCTCAACACCGGCGCCGACGGCCTCGGATACGGCCGCGAGGTCACCCGCTTGTGGCTCAGCGCGACCGAGCATCCGGTGCCGGCCGATATGCGATCCGGGCTGCACGTCTGCCTTGCGGCGAATAGCCGGTCCGACGTCGATCGCTTCCACGCCGCAGCGCTTGCCGCCGGCGGCCGTGACAATGGCAAGCCGGGCCTGCGGCCGGATTATAGCGGCGACTACTACGCCGCCTTCGTCGTCGATCCCGACGGCTACCGCATCGAGGCTTATTGCGGGAAGCCCGCATAACCGGCCGATCCAGCCGCCCGGTAGGATCACGTCAGATGCGGGGCGAGCAGGTAAGCCTCGCTCTGCATTTCGTGCAGCCGCGAGGCGGTGCGTCTGAACTCTCTGGCGTGGTCGCCAAGCGAGTAAATCTGCTCGGGCTCCGCCGCGGCGGCGCAAATCAGCTTGGCGCGGTGTTCGTACAGCGCATCGATCAGCGTGATGAAGCGGCGCGCCTCGTTGCGTCGTTCGGGATCGAGCCGCGGCACGCCGTCGAGGATCAGCGTATGAAAGTGCGTCGCCAGCGCCAGATAGTCGGCCGGCCCAAGCGGCCGCTCGCACAGCTCGACGAAGGTCGAGCGGGCGACCCCGCGCGCCGCGCGCGGGACGGTCAGGCGCCGTCCCTGCACGATGAGTTCCTCCGGTCCCGCTTCGGCGCCCTCGGTGAGTTCGCGGAACGCATCGCGGAGCGCATCGCTCGCCGCTTCGCCGAGCGGCGTGAAATACACCGCCATGCGCGTCAGGATCCGCCGACGGTAATCGAGCTCGCCGGCCAGTTCGAGCACGTCGAGGCGATCGTTGATAAGGTCGATCGCCGGCAGGAACAGTTCGCGTTGCAATCCGCCGGCGTACAGCTCCTCCGGCGCCGTGTTCGATGTCGCGACCATGACCACGCCGCGCTGGAACAGAGCATCGAGCAGCCGGCCGAGCACGACCGCGTCGGCGACGTTGGTCACCTGGAACTCGTCGAAACATAAGAGCCACGCCTCGGCGGCGATCTCGGCGGCGACACGGGCGATCGGATCGTCGTCGTCGCCCTCGTGCCGGGTTTGCTGGCGCCAGCGATGCAGCCGTTGATGAATCTCGAGCATGAAGGCGTGAAAATGGACGCGGCGTTTCCTGTCCAGACCCACCGCGGCAAAAAATAGATCCATCAGCATCGATTTGCCGCGTCCGACCCCGCCGCACAGATAGAGTCCGAGCGGCGCCGGATCGGCCCGGCCGGCGAGGCCGAAACGCGCGCGCCAGCCGCCCGCGCCATCGCTTGGGCGGTAATCCTTGAGCGCGCGCCATAAGCTTTCGAGCTTTTCGGCGGCGAGCGCCTGCATCATGTCGGGCTTGAACGCGCCGGCGGCGAGCCGGGCGCGATAGGCGGCGAGCGGACCGTCGGTCATCGGCGGCGGGCGTTACGCGAACAGAGCGGGTCAACGCCCGCGCCGGCACAATAGCGGCTGGCGGTCGATTGTAAAGCGAACGCTCCGAAGGAA
>DATFES010000200.1:0-7706 GCA_035250945.1 Alphaproteobacteria bacterium
GCGTGGCCGACATGACGATGCGACTCGTCGACGACCGCGAGGCGCGTCGGCCGATATGCGGCGGTGAGCTTGTTTCGTATCGTTTCGGCGATGGTCATAGGCGACGGGTATTCCGGCCGCTGAAGGTGAATTGACCGGCGTATCGCATCGACGACAGTGCGACGGGCGCCGGGCGGACGTCAAGCAAGCGAGACATGGATCGGCTTTCCGATTTAGCCCCAGGCGCCAGAACCGGTTGTGCCGCGCCTCGCTCGTGATCGACGGACTCTTTCGATTTGGGCCGTAATGTTTCTGGCCGATGCCGCTGGCACTCGTGAAGGTTGATCGTCGCGATCGGCCGTGAACCTCACGCCGCTTGACGCTGGCGCATTGAACGCGCTTTGATCGTCGCGCTGTGAACGACCCTGAGATCATTCGCGCGGTCGATTCGGGAGACGCCGCCGCGGTCGAACGTCTGCTCGGCGCCGCGAACCCTCCCGATGCGTCCGGACGCGACGGCGACACCGCGCTCATGCGGGCGGCCGCGAAGGGCGCGCTCGACATCGCGAAATTGCTCGTCGCCCGCGGCGCGCGGGTCGACGCCGTCAATGATGCCGGTAACACGGCATTGATGTTCGCCTGCGCGCGCGGACAAGCGTCGACCGCGCGGTTTCTGGTGGAGAATGGCGCGCGTCTCGACCATCGCAACAGATTTGGCCTCGGGCCCGCCGACTGGGCGCGTTGGGCGGTCAATCGCGACGAAATCTTGGAGTTCGTCTCCGTCTCAAACTCTAGGTAGCGGGGCGGTCATTTCGGCGGGGCGCCGGTATCGGCGGTAAGGCCGGCGGCCGTTATCGCCGCGACGGCGCATGTCTCGTCGTTGTCCGAAGTGTCGCCGCTGATCCCGACCGCGCCGACAATCGCCTTGTCGGCGCCGCGAACCAAAACGCCGCCTGGGACCGGTACAAATCGTCCGCCGGCGAGTGTCGTGACGGCATGAACGAAAGCCGGCGCCTGCGCGGCGCGGGCGGCGATCGCGCGCGTACCGACGCCAAGGGCCAGTGCGCCCCACGCCTTTCCTATGGCGATCTCGGGTCTGAGCAGGCTTGAGCCGTCTTCGCGCTTGAGCACGACAAGTATGCCGCCGGCATCCAGAACCGCGACCGTAAGCGGCGCCAGCCGCAATTCGCGTCCCTTCGCCAAGGCAGCGTCGGTGATCGCTTCGACGACTTTCAGGCCAAACACACTCGCATTCATCGCTTTCTCCATCTGTCGCCGGCCGCTAGCGCGACCTTAGGGCGTCAACTTGACTATCCTCTACTATTGTAGGATAAGATTGTGTCCTATAGTCGTATGGCAATAATTGTCGCAGATCAAGGACATCGTCCTGCACTCGGCGGCAAAGGTCGGCGCACCGGCAGCCCCGGCAGCCCCGGCCAGCGGCATCGATAGGGCGACGAAACGGGAGGACCACGAGATGGCGGGTTGGTGGAGAGGGGGACGGACAACGGCCGTCCCTGGGCGCGCTTCGGTGGCCGCGGCGGCAGGCGCGATGTTATTGGCGAGCGGCGCGGCGGTAGCGACAGAATCCGGACGCAATCCGTTTCCTAACGGCCTAAACGGCATCGGCGTCGGCAACCTGCCGCCCGAGGGTCTGTATCTGGCCAACGAGCTCATCTTCATCGACGCCGATCGCTTCAACAACTCCAGCGGCGATCCGCTCTTCCCCAATTTCAAGCTCGAGACGCAAGCCTACGCGGCGCGCTTTCTCTACAACCCGGGGCTCAAGATCCTCGGCGCCGATTGGCTCACGCAATTGATCATCCCGGTGGTTCGTGTGTCGATCAAGAATCCCCCGCCGCCGATCCCGCCCGGGCTGCCGCCACCGGTGGCCGCGGGGCTCGCCGCGGCGTTCAGCCAGCCCCCGTTCGGCCGCCAATCGAAGACCGGCGTCGGGGACATAACGATTACCCAGCTCCTGGCGTGGCATTCGCCCAATTTCCATCAGGCGGTTGGGTTCGACATCACCTTTCCGACCGCTTCGTTCGAGGCGAACCGCTTGGTGAACATTGGACAGGGCTATTTCACTTTCAGCCCGGCCTATGCATTCACCTGGCTTAATGGCGGTGTCGAGGTGTCGAGCAAGATCACGCTGGACGTCAATTTCGAGAACTCGGAGACCAACTACGATTCGGGCGAAGCGGTGCTTGTCGACTACTCCTTCGGCTACCGCTGGGAGTTGAACTGGGGCAAAGTGTTGGTCGGGATCGGCGGGTACTACTATCACCAATTAACCGACGACGAGGTGAATGGCGTCCAGTTCTTGGGCGGATTCCGCGGGAGAGCGCTCGGCATCGGTCCGCAGGTACAGTATCAGCATCCGATCGGCGCGGTGGTCGAACTCAAATATCAAAAAGACTTTTTGGTCGAGAATCGGCCCGAAGGCGATCGGATCATTGGCCGACTGCTGGTTCGGTTTTGATCGGCGGCGCAGCCGCGCACCATCAGGCGCCGAACAACGCGTCGGGAAGCCGCTTGGCGAGTTCGCTGGTGCGCGCGATATGCGTCCGCATCGCGCGTTCCGCCGCGTTCCCATCGCCGGCCAGAATCGCGTTGAGGATTTCGCCGTGCTGAGCGAGGGAATTCGAACGCACTTTCTGGTCGATCATCCGGAAGAACGCCGTCTGTAGCGTCGGCAGCTGCATCTGGGATACCAGGCGGGCGAGTTGAGGATTGCCGGACAACTCGAGGACTAGTCCGTGGAACCGCTCGTTGTCGCTCATGAACGTCGCCACTTCGCGACCGGCGTCGCTCTTGGCGATCGCATCGCGTTCGGCCATGAGACGGTTGCGATTGTCGCCGATTTCGATCCGCTCGGCCGCAAGCCGGGCCGCCAGGCCTTCGAGCACCTCGCGGAGCTGAAGCGTGTTGGCGACGTCGTCGCGCGATGGCCGCGAGACGATCGCGCCGCGATAGGGCTCGATATCGACCAAGCCGTCGGCGACCAGCCGGCCCAGCGCCTCGCGCAAGGGGCCCCGGCTGACGCTCAGTTCGCGCGTCAGGTCGGCCTCGATCAGGCGCTGCCCTGGCGCATAGCGGCCTTCGAATATCCCGCTCTTGATCGCCTCGATCGTCGCCTCGACGACCGTCTTGGCGCTGCTCGTCCTGGTCTTTTCCATGGTCACCCGCTGCGATCTGCACAGCGATAAATCCTCCGATTGGGGAGTAATTACCGCGCTGCGAATCGGATTGCAGGACAATATATTACAACAAGGCCGCCAAAAGGAAGCTTGGCAAAGGACCGGGACAGTCGCCGGTCCCGCATCGATCTTGACTCTCCGGCAATATCGTCGGACACTTTTGTCCGTCATAACTGCGAACCATCTGCGTGGGAGACGGCGAATGTCGACGCAAACTGCGCCGCCAGCGAACGCCACCGTGGACCCCAAGGTGCTGGAGCGAGTGAAAGGGTGGCGGGGCTACGTGGAGGCGAAACTAGGCTTTCGCAACCACTGGTATCCGACGCTGTTTTCGCGCGACGTCGTGGAAGGCGACGTGCGGCCGTTGCGCCTGCTGGGAGAGAACCTGTTGCTGAAGCGCATCGACGGCAAGGTTTACGCGATGAAGGATCGCTGCCTGCATCGCGGGGTTAATTTTTCGGCGAGGCCGGAGTGTTTTCGCAAAGACACGATAACCTGCTGGTATCACGGCTGGACGTATAGCTGGTTGACCGGCGAAGTGGTCGCCATCCTGACCAACCCAATGAGCACGCAGATCGGCAAGCACAAGATCAAGACGTATCCGGTCGAGGAAGCGAAAGGGATTGTCTTCGTCTTCGTCGGCGATATCGCCCCGCCGCCGCTATCGACCGACGTGCCGCCGAACTTTCTCGATCCCGACATGGCGATCCGCGGCAAGGTGCGCCAGGTCAACGCCAACTGGCGGCTCGGCGTCGAGAACGGCTTCGATTCGGGGCATATTTGGATCCACAAGAAATCGCCGCTCGTCACCGGCAACGACTTGGCGTTGCCGGTCGGTTTCGCGCCGCCAGAGGGCGTCGAGACGTTCCGCACGGTGGAAGAGAGCGATGGACGTAGCGGCGTCTACGACCTTCTGGGCGACCTGTCGATGCCGGTGTTCGAAAGCTATCTCGGCGACGAGAAGGTCGCCGAAGGGCATTACGGCGCGCGCAAGGTCGCCGACAACATATCGATCTGGTTGCCCGGCGTGCTCAAGGTCGATCCGTGGCCGCAAGAAGATACGATCCAATTCGAATGGTATGTCTCGCGCGACGCCGGCAGCCATTACTATCTGCAAACCCTGGGCCGTCGTGTCGACGGTCCCGAGGCCGAGGAGGCGTTCGACAAGGAGTTCCGCGAGCGGCTGTCGTCGCTGGCGCTCGACGGATTTAACGACGACGACGTTTGGGCGCGCGAAGCAGGCGAAGCCTTCTATGCCGGCGACGTCGGTTGGGTCGAAGAGCGACTGTATGAGCCCGACTTGGCGATCGTCGAATGGCGCAAACTCGCCAGCCGGCGCAATCGCGGCATCCAGAAGCCGGAACACACGATCTAGATGAGCGAACGACGCCGCGCCGCAGGGTCGGCAGCGGCGCAAGCCTAGGCGCGAACGGCGGAGGCCGATGAACATGCGATATCGCTCGAGCAAAGCCAACCGACTGGTGCAGCGTTTATGCCGCGATCCGGCGCTGGTCGCCCGGTTGCGCAGCGAGCCCGAAGCGGTTTTCCGCGAGCACGGTCTGTCGGACGAGGAAGGTCGGGCGCTCGCCGCGGGCGATCCCGCGGCGCTCGCCGGGATCGGGCTCCATCCGATCCTGCAGGTCCATCTGATGATGGCGATGAGCCCGCAAATGGCCGATCTCATCAACATGAGCGCGTTCGCGCGCCGGCTCGAGGAGCGGTGACATGGGTAAGGTCGTCGGCGCGTTCGCCACGTCGCACATTCTTTTCTCGCCGCAAGGCGTCGAGGAGCGGGCGGAGCGCGCATTCCAGGGTTTGCGCGAGATCGGCGCGCGCATCCGTGCGCTGGCGCCCGATGCGATCGTGGTGATCAGTAGCGAGCATATGTACAACATAAATCTCTCCCTGCAGCCGCCGTTCACCGTTGGCGTCGCCGACGCATACACGCCTTTCGGCGAGATGGGCGTGCCACGCCGGCCATTCTGTGGTGCGCGGGCATTGGGCGAGTCGCTGGTCGAGGTCGCGGCCGAGCGCGGTTTCGATCTCGCCAAGGCGGAGGAGCTGGACCCCGATCACGGCGTCGCTCTGCCGTTGATGTTTGCCAATCCCGACGGCGTCACGCCGGTCGTGCCGCTGATCGTCAATATCAACATGTCGCCGCTGCCCAGGCCGCGCCGGTGCTATGCGTTGGGTGGCGTGCTGCGGGAAACGATCGAGCGCCACCGTCCGGCCGGCGAACGCGTCGTCGTCATGGGGACCGGCGGCTTGTCGCACTGGGTCAATATCCCCGGGATGGGCCGCGTCAACGAGGCGTTCGACCAAATGGTAATCGACAGGATCGTCGCCGGCCGCGCCGAGGAGCTGACATCGCTCAGCCCAGGAGAGATCGTCGAGGAGTCGGGCAATGGCGGCATGGAGATCGTCACCTGGCTCATGGCCGCGGCGACGCTTCCCGGCCGGACCGGCGAGCGCATCTACTACGAACCGATCCCGCAGTGGCTGACCGGCGTCGGCGGTCTGGCGCTCGCCGCCTGACCGTCGTCGCGCCGCAATCAAGCATCGTGGATTAGGGCGGTTTTCGAGGAGGTTCCATGAAGTCGTTGCAGAGCAAGTTCGCCGATGTGGCGGGGATTCGCACGCATTACATCGATGAGGGAAGCGGCGATCCCATCGTCCTCATTCATGGCGGCGGCGCGGGCGCGGACGGTTACTCGAACTGGGTCGAGACGGTTCCCTTGCTCGCCACGGACGCCCGCGTCATCGCCGTCGACATGGTCGGATTCGGTAAAACCGACAAGCCCGACCCGGGCAATTACGTGTACTCGCAGCAGGCGCGCAACGAGCATCTCGCTCGGTTCATCGAGGCGCTTGGCCTACGGCGGGCCACGCTGGTCGGCAATTCGATGGGCGGCGCCACGGCGATCGGCGTCGCGGCGTCGCGGCCCGAACTCGTAGGACGGCTCGTGCTGATGGGCAGCGCCGGGGTCACGCGCCATTTGCCGCCCTCGCTCAAGCCGCTCATCAACTACGATTTCACCCGCGAGGGAATGATCGCGCTGATGCGGGTCTTATGCACCGAGCGGTTCAAGATCGACGACAAGATGGTCGACTATCGTTTCACCAACGCACTGAATGCCGACGCGCGCCGCGCCTATGGCGACATCATGGGCTGGGTGCGTCAACAAGGCGGGCTCTACTACGAAGAGGACTTCATTCGACGCGTCCAGGCGCCGACGTTGGTGATCAACGGCAAACAAGACAAGGTCGTTCCGCTATCCGATGCGATGCGGATGCTCGATCTGATCCCGAAATCATGGGCTTACTTCATTCCCGATTGCGGCCACTGGGCGATGCTCGAGCATCCGCGCGACTTCGCCTCGGCGACATTGAACTTCATACGGAACGCGCACGACTGATGGCGGCGCTTTCGTCGCATCTTGCGCCGGAAGGGCGCGCCGACCACGGGGGCGCGGCGGAATCGAGGCTCGTCCCGTTGTGCGAGGCGGCCGACGTGCCGGCCGGCACCGGCCGTAAATGCGTCATCCCGGGCATGCCGCCGCTCGCCGTGTTCAACGCCGGAGGCACGTTTTACGTCGTCGACGATACTTGCACGCACGGCATGGCGTCGCTGAGCGAGGGGACGCTCGATGGCGCGATCATCGAATGCCCGTGGCATGCCGGCGCCTTCGACTTGCGCACCGGAGCGCCGGCCGCGCCGCCATGCACCGTGGCTCTGCGCACTTATGCAGTCACAGTGCGCGACGCGAAGGTATGGATCGTCGGCGCGACGCCGGCGCCATCGCAGCCAGCCGAATCCGAGACGACGGACCGCGGCCCAAGCACCGGGAGGAGCAGCGATATGACTTTGCAGGAACTGACCCAACGAGTTCGCGATTCGGTGGGCGCGGACTCAGGACTCGACGCGACCGTGAAGTTCGTCTTTCCCGAGGTCGGGATCATCTACGTCGACGGGCTTTCGAAGCCGAATTCGGTGAGCAACGAAGACAAGGATTCGACGATCACCGTCACGGTCAGCCGCGAGAACTTCGAGAAGATCATCGACAAGCAGCTCAATCCGAAACTCGCGCTGATGACCGGAAGGCTGCGCCTGCGCGGCGACATTCGCATCGCGATGCGTCTCGATCGCGTGTTCGGCCTTGAGTGAAGCGCGGCCGCCGCGTGGCGGCTTCGCAATCGCGATCGCCGGCGGACCGACGTTTTCTTGCGGGCCCGATGAACCGGTGCTTCGTGCGGCGTTGCGGGCTGGCCTGCCGTTTCCCTACGAGTGCGGCACCGGATCGTGCGGCACGTGCCGGTTCGAGATACGCAGCGGCGCCTTCGACATGGCATGGCGTTTGGCGCCGGCGTGGAGCGAGCGCGACCGTCAACGCAAACGCATGCTCGGATGCCAGGCGATGCCGCTCGGGCCGGCGACGATCGCCGTCCGCCTCGAACCGGCCCGGGCGCCGCCGATTGCGCCCGCCCGCCGCGCCGCGCGCCTCATGATCCGGCGCGCGTTGACGCACG
>DATFES010000230.1:0-6632 GCA_035250945.1 Alphaproteobacteria bacterium
CTACGGCCCCGGCCTGCGTTGGGCGATCATGGGGCCGTACCTCACCTACCATATGGGCGGCGGCGCCGGCGGGCTGGAGAGCTTTTTCGTCCAGTTCGGCCGCATGCAAGAGGAACGCTGGGCCGATCTCGGCCAGCCGAAGATGACGCCTGAACTCCAGCGCACGCTGATCGAAGGCGTGCGGAAGGCGACCGGCGGCAAGTCGATGGACGAGCTGGCGGCGGACCGCGATCGCTGCCTTATCGCCGTGCTCGCGGCGCTCAAGGCCTGCCGCGCGCAACAAGAGTAGATTCTACTGCGCCGCCGCCGTCTCGGCGGCAATCGTCTCGGCGAAGCGCGCCAGGTGATGATCGGCGTTGCCGAACAGGGCGTCGATCATGGTCAGCCGCTTGAAGTAATGACCGACGGAGTACTCGTCGGTCATGCCGATGCCGCCATGGAGCTGCACGGCCTGCTGGCCGACGAATCGGCCGCCGCGGCCAATTTCGGCCTTGGCCGCCGACACGGTGCGCGCGCGCGAGGCCGCGTCGTTCGAATCCCATGCCGTCGCTGCGAGATAGGCCATCGATTTCGCCTGCTCGCTCGCCAGCAACATCTCGACAAACCGGTGTTGCAGCGCTTGAAACGATCCGATCGCCCGGCCGAATTGCTGGCGCGTTTTGAGATAATCGGCGGTCAGATCGCACAGCGACGCCATGATGCCGGCCGCTTCGGCGACCATCGCGGCGATGGCTTGGTCGACGACTTTCTCGATCGGCGGCATCGCATTGTCGACCTCGCCAAGGACGGCGTCGGCGCCGAGGCGCACGCCGTCAAGGTCGATCTCCGCCGCGCGGAGCCCGTCATTGGTCGGGTATCCCCGCACGCCGACGCCCTTGGCGTCGCGATCGACGAGGAACAAAGTGATGCCGCGCGCGTCGCGGGAGGCGCCGGAGGTGCGCGCCGAGACGAGCAGCGTGTCCGCCGCGTCGCCGTTCAGCACCAGCGTCTTGCGCCCATCGAGCACGTACCCGCCGGCCGCGCGACGCGCCGTCGTCGCGACATCGGCCAGCGCATAGCGCGCCTGTCTTTCTCCGTGCGCGAAAGCGAAGATCGTGTCGCCCGCGATCAGCTCGGCGATTGGCTGCCTTGCGGCGACCTCCCGCAGCAAGCCGCCGCAAAGCACGACGGACGCGAGATATGGTTCGACCACCAGGCCGCGCCCGAAGGCGTTCATCACCAGCATCACTTCGACCCCGCCTCCGCCGATCCCGCCAAACGATTCGGCGAATGGCAGGCCGAGCAGTCCGAGGTCGGCGAAGCGGCGCCAGTTGTCGCGCGAGAACCCGGCGGGCGATCGCATATAGGCCTTGCGCTGCTCGAAGCGGTAGGTGTCGACGATCAGCCGGTCGACGGTGTCGCGAAGCAGCCGCTGTTCGGGGGAAAGCGAAAGATCCATCGCCGCGACCTAGAATCCCAAGATCATTTTCGCCACGACATTTTTCTGGATTTCGTTCGATCCGCCGAAGATCGACACCTTGCGCCAGTTGAAATAGTGCGGCGCCAACGGCGCCGCGTGCGCGGGTCCGACCGGGGCGACGTTGCTCCCATCCTCCAGAATCTCGGGCACGAACGGCAGCGCATACGGGCCCACTGCTTCGAGGAGGAGTTCGGTGATCGATTGCTGGATCTCGGTGCCCTTGATCTTGAGCAGCGACGGCGCATGGCCGAGCTCGCCGCGCGGCCGCCCGTCGGCGAGCACGCGGAGATTCGTCATCTCGAGCGCCATCAGATCGATCTCGACGGCGGCGATCTTCTCGCGGAACCGTCGATCGTCGAGCAGCGGCCGGCCGCACGAGGTCTCGGCCGCGGCGATCGCCTTGAGGCGGCGGAGCTGCTGTTTCGAGCGCGCGATGCCGGCGATGTTCGTCCGCTCGTAGCCAAGGAGGTACTTTGCGTATGTCCAGCCCCGGTCCTCCTCGCCGACGCGGTTTTCGACCGGCACGCGCACATCGTCGAAAAACACCTCGTTGATCTCGTCGCGGCCGTCCAGCGTGACGATCGGACGCACCGTGACGCCGGGCGATTTCATGTCGAGGAGAAGAAAGCTAATGCCTTCCTGCTTCTTTCCCGTGTCGGCGGTGCGGGCGAGGCAGAACATCATGTCGGCGTATTGCGCATAGGTGGTCCAGGTTTTCTGGCCGTTCAACACATATGCGTCGCCGTCGCGCCGGGCGCGCGTCCGGAGGCTCGCCAGATCGGAGCCGGCGTTCGGCTCCGAAAAGCCCTGACACCACCAGTCATCCGACGCAAGAATTCGCGGCAGAAGACGCTTCTTCTGCGCGTCGCTGCCGAAGGCGATGAGCACCGGTCCGACCATGTGGACGCCGAACGCGATGGTCGGCGGCGCGCCGGCGAGCGCCGATTCTTCTTCAAAGATGTATTGCTCAATCGGCGTCCATCCGGCGCCGCCGTATTCGACCGGCCAATGCGGAGCGATCCAACCGCGCGTATGGAGGATCTTTTGCCAGATGACGTAGTCGTCCTTCTTGAGCGGCCGGCCCTCCAACACTTTCCGGCGAATGGCCGGCGGCAAATTGGCGGCAACGAAAGCGCGCGCCTCGTCGCGAAACGCACGCTCGTTTGCCGTTAGATCGAGATGCATCGCGCCTGAACCCTCCGCTCGACCGTGCGCCTGCGACAAACATGGCTGAACTCGGGCCTCATCCTTCGACAGGCTCAGGATGAGGCCCTCATGCTGAGCTTGTCGAAGCATGCGGGCGAGGAGCAGGTCAATACACTTGTTCGATTTTTGATCTAGGCGACCTCGAACAGGCCGGCGGCGCCCTGGCCGCCGCCGACGCACATCGTCACCACCACATACTTGGCCTTGCGCCGTCGCCCTTCGATCAGGGCGTGGCCGACCATGCGCGCCCCGCTCATGCCGTAGGGATGGCCGATCGCGATCGCGCCGCCATCGACGTTGAGCTTCTCCATCGGAATTCCCAGGCGGTCGCGGCAGTAAACGACCTGGACCGCGAACGCCTCGTTGAGCTCCCACAAATCGATATCGTCGATTTTAAGGCCGTGACGCTCAAGCAGTTTCGGCACCGCGAAGACGGGCCCAATGCCCATCTCATCGGGCTCGCAGCCGGCG
Organism: Alphaproteobacteria bacterium; assembly: GCA_035250945.1. Classification (GTDB taxonomy): domain Bacteria; phylum Pseudomonadota; class Alphaproteobacteria; order CACIAM-22H2; family CACIAM-22H2; genus DATFES01. The sequence continues at coordinate 3,137 of DATFES010000230.1, forward strand.
ACCGCCATGCCGCGATAAATTCCAAGCGGCGACAGCCCGCGGCGCTCGGCGAGCCTGCCGTCCATCACCACGCAGGCCGACGCGCCATCGGAAAGCTGACTGGCGTTTCCGGCGGTGATCGTTCCGGCCGGCGTCGTCACCGGTTTCAGTTTGGCCAGACCCTCGGGCGAGGTGTCGGGACGATTGCCCTCGTCGTGGGGCAACGTCACGCCTTCGGTCGAGGTCGCATTCGTGTCCTTGTCGACGACTTGCTTGACGGTGGCGAGCGGAACGATCTCGTCCTTGAAGCGATTGGCCTGCTGTGCGGCGGCGGTGCGGCGCTGGCTTTCGAGCGCGTAAGCGTCCTGGACCTCGCGCCCCACTCCATAGCGCTGCGCCACCACCTCGGCGGTCTCGAGCATCGTCATGTAGATCTCGGGCTTGCGCTCCGATGTCCAGTCGTCACGCAGGTACGCCTTATTCGTGTTGGGCTGGACCAAACTGATCGACTCGAGTCCGCCGGCGACGACCGCCTTGGCGCCGTCGACCATCACGCGGTGGGCGGCGATGGAGATCGCCTGCAGGCCGGAGCTGCAGAAGCGGTTGATCGTCAGGCCCGCCGTCGTCACCGGCAAGCCGGCGCGTATGGCGGCGATACGCGCGATGTTGTGGCCCGTGGCGCCTTCGGGAAAGCCGCATCCGAGGATCACGTCGTCGATCTCCGCCGCCGCAAGTTTCGACCGCTCGACGGCGTGCTTGATCACGTGGCCACCCAGCGTCGCGCCGTGCGTCATGTTGAACGCGCCGCGGAAGGCCCGGCCGATCGGCGTGCGCGCCGTCGAGACGATCACTGCTTCGTTCATGTACGCTTACTCCGTGGCGTAAATCGATCCGCCTATTTTCGACAGCGACTCAGGCCGCCTTGTCGGTTGCGAGATCGGCAAAGCGGCGGCCGCTCGAGGCAAGTTGCTCGAGCAGCGGCGCGGCCGCCCAGCTCCCGGCGTCCATCGCCGCGAACTTGCGGATGTCGGCGAGTACGTTCGCCAATCCGGCAAGATCGGCGTGAAACATCGGCCCGCCCCGCCAGGCCGGAAAACCGTAGCCGTATACATAGATGACGTCGATGTCGCTGGCGCGCTGGGCGATCCCTTCGTCGAGAATCTTCGCGCCCTCGTTGACCAACGCGTAGACGCAGCGTTTGACGATCTCCTCCTCGTCCACCGCGCGCCGCGTAACTCCGGCGCGCCGCGCCTCGTCCTCAATCAGGCGTTCGATCTCCGGGTCGGGGATCGGCGTACGGTCCCCCTTGTCGTAACGGTACCAGCCCGATCCGGTCTTCTGGCCGAAACGGCCGCGTTCGCAGATCAGATCGGCGATCCGCGAATAGCGTTCGTTGGGATCGCGGGTCTTGGCCTGGCGCTGGCGAATGCGCCAGCCGACGTCGAGGCCGACCAGATCCATCATCGCAAACGGTCCCATCGGGAACCCGAATTCGTAGATCGCCTTGTCGACCCGCTGTGGCGAGGCGCCCTCCTCGACCAGGAACTGCGCCTGACGTAGATAACGATGGAGCATCCGGTTGCCGACGAACCCGTCGCACACGCCGACCAGCACCGGAACCTTGCCGATCGTCCGCCCAAGCTTCATCGCCGTGGCGATAACGTCCTTGGCGGTCATCCGCCCGCGCACCACTTCGAGCAGCCGCATCACGTTCGCTGGGCTGAAAAAATGCATGCCCACGACCTCCGATGGCCGGCTGGTGGCCGCAGCGATCTCGTCGACGTCAAGCGTGGATGTGTTGGTCGCCAATATGGCGCCTGGTCGTGCCGTCGCATCGAGCTTGCGAAAAACATCCTTCTTGATGTCCATCTCCTCGAACACCGCCTCGATGACGATGTCGGCGTCGCGCACGACGCCAAACTCGAGCCCGCCTTGGATGAGCGCGACACGCCGGTCCATCTCGCTCTGCGACAAGCGGCCCTTGGCGACCGTCGCCGCATAGTTGCGCGTGATCGCCGCAAGCCCGCGCTCAAGCGCATCGCGAGTCATTTCGACTAGGCGAACCGGAATTCCGGCGTTGGCGAAGCACATGGCGATGCCGCCGCCCATCGTACCGGCGCCGATTACCGCAGCCTGGGACACGCTGCGCGTCGGCGTGCCGGGCGGAACGTTCGCCACCTGCGCCGCCTCGCGTTCGCCGAAAAAAACATGAATCATCGCCCGTGCCTGCGGCGACCGCAGGCACTCCTCGAACAGCTCGCGCTCGCGCGCAAGCGCCGCGTCGAACGGCGTGGTCAGGGTAAGCTCAAGCGCGTCGATACAGCGTTTCTGGGCGACCTGTCCGCGCGCCGTCCGCGCGGCGTCCTTACGCGCTTGCGCCAGCAGCTCCGGCGTCGCGCTCACCGATCGATCGCGCACCCGCGGATGTTTGGTCGCATCGACAATACGTTCGGCGAACGCCAGTACGCCGGCGCGCAGTTCGCCGGCAATCAATTCGTCGGCGATGCCGAGGCGCTTTGCTTCGGCCGCGGCGACGAACTCGCCGCTCAACGTCATGCGAAGCGCGGCTTCCATTCCGGCGAGCCGCGGCAGCCGCTGCGTGCCGCCGGCGCCAGGAAACAGGCCCAACTTGATCTCGGGAAAACCGACGCGTGCGTCAGCGGCGGCGACGCGGTAGTTGCAGCCGAGCGCCAGTTCGAGGCCGCCGCCAAGCGCCGTGCCGTGCAGCGCGGCGACGATTGGTTTGGGGCTGGCGTCGAAACGCTGGATGACTTCGCGAAGCCCGGGCTGCGCCGGCGCTTTTCCAAATTCGCGGATATCGGCCCCGGCGATGAAAGTGCGCCCCGCGCAGGCGAGCACGATGGCCGCGGCGCCGGAATCGGCAAGCGCGCGATCGAGCGCCTCGATCAGGCCGCGCCGGACATCGACGTTGAGCGCATTCACCGGCGGATTGTCGACCGTGATCACCGCGACGCGGCCGATCCGCTCGTAACTGACTCTTTCGTTCATTCGGCGGTCGTTCCTTTCTTCATGCCTTCGGTAGAGGGTGATCACGATACTGCTCGCGCAGCTTGGTTTTGAGCAGCTTGCCGGTCGCGGTGTGCGGCAGCTCGGCGACGAACACCACGTCGTCTGGCAGCCACCACTTCGACATCTTGTCGCGGAGGAAATCAAGCAATGCGTCGCGGGTTGGCGCCGCATCCTTGCGGGGCACGACGAGGAGGAGCGGCCGTTCCTGCCATTTCCGATGAGGCACGCCGATCACCGCCGCCTCGACGACGTCCGGATGGCCCATCGCCGCGTTTTCGATCGCGATCGAGCTGATCCACTCGCCGCCCGACTTGATCACGTCCTTGGCGCGGTCGACGATCTGCACCCAGCCGTCGGCATCGATCGTCGCCACGTCACCGGTGCGGAACCACCCCTCGGCGTCGAAGGCGCCGCGATCGGCCTCGGCGTCCTCAAAATAGCCCGACGTCACCCATGGTCCGCGCACCAGCAGCTCGCCGTACGCCTT
>DATFES010000239.1:0-2416 GCA_035250945.1 Alphaproteobacteria bacterium
CCGGCGACGCGCTTCAAGGCATCGGCCATCTCGAGCACCGAGACATCGAGCGAAGGCAGCATCAAGGCCCGATTGGCGCCCCAGGCGTCGGCCGGCAAGTCGTGGGCCCGGATAAACGCCTCCACCGTTCTGCGCGGGCTGAGCAGGGGCATCATCGTTTCGGGCGCGACCGGGCACACGGCATCCTCTCCGGATAACGGCTCGCGTATGATCGACGATGCGAAAGTCGAGGCGGCGAGGTTCGGCTTACCCGGGCGCACGACGATGGTCGGCAGGCGCAACGATCGGCCGTCGACGTAACCCTTCCGGCTGTAATCGTTGACCAACAGCTCGCCCATCGCCTTCTGTGCGCCATACGACGTCTGTGGCGTCAGGGGCTGGCCATCCGGAATGACTTCGGGCATATCGCCCCCATAGACGGCCACCGAGGACGTAAACACGAGTCTCGGCGGCGTCGGCAGCGCCCGGCAGGCCTCAAGGACGACCCGCGCGCCATCGAGATTGACGCGATAGCCGAGATCGAAATCAGCTTCGGCGCCGGCGCTAACCACCGCGGCAAAATGAAATACGCTGCCGGTGCCTGGGGCAATGACGCGCCGGATCAACTCGTCGTCGTATATCTGGCCGGCGACGAAGACGACCCGTGGGTCCTTCGGCAGGTCGGGCGCCGCGGCGACGTCCATCAATAGCAGTCGCTCAATCAGTTCCGGCCTGCCGCCTGGCCCAGCAAGCTGACCCCGCTTCAGCAATCCTCTCGCCAGCTTCTTTCCCAACATCCCGGCGCCGCCGGTGATGACCACCTGCATGGTCGAACCCCCAATTCGTCGTTGTCGATCGCCCAGTTGTCGCGGTTTGGCGGTCGAAAACTAGTCCGGCGGCGCGGCGTAAGGAAACAACTATTTCCGCACGCCACGGCCGATTCGCCGCTCGAGCACTTTCATCGCCGCCGAAAAATCGTCGCCGCCCCATCCGGCGGCCTCGCCCTCCTCGAGCGTGGCGATGACGGCATCGAGAAGCGGCAGACGCCCCGTCAACTCCGGCGCCATGGACCGCGCCAACCGCGCGTCCTTGGCCATGAACTTCAACATGAACTGCGGCGAGAAATCGCCGCCGCGCATCCGCGGCACGCGATACTCGAAAAACCGCGAATACGCCATGCCAGTGCCCTTGGTGACGACGTCATAGAACGTCTCGATATCGGTTCCGCTCGCAAGGCATAGCGCCAGCGCCTCGGCCACGGCGACGGCGTGCCCAGCGACGAGGACCTGGTGGACCAGCTTCATCTGGTTGCCGGCGCCGCTGGCGCCGACGTGCCAGATCATTTGCCCGACGGCGGCCAAGACTGGCCTCGCCTTCTCGAAGGCGTCGTCGTCTCCACCGACGACGAAGCTGATCGTGCCTTCGTTCGCCTGGCGAACCGAGCCCAGCATCGAAGCGTCGAGATGGCTCATTCCGCGTCGCTTGAGCCCGGCGTATACCTCGCGCGAGACGTTCGGGCTGACGGTCGAGCAGTCGATGGTGACGGCGCCCGGGCGAGCCCCCGAGGCCACGCCGCCGGCGCCCAGGTAGACCTCACGTACAGCGGCGTCGTCAGGAACGCACGACACGATGTAATTGCAATGCGCCGCGAGCTCGGCGATGTCGCGCGCCGCCTTGGCGCCGGATTCGGTTGCGACGCGCTGGCTGACCCGAGGATCGGCATCGTAGCACCAGACCCGGTCCGGATTCGCCGCAGCGAGGCGCTTGGTCATCGGCGCGCCCATGGCGCCCAGGCCGACATATGCGATCGTCGCGGTCATTCCCGCCGCGCGCACGCGATCAAATCGCGGCTTCGGTCTTGGCGTCGAAAAAATGGAGCCGCGCCGGATTGAGCGCCAGGCGCAGCCGGTCCTGGATCTTGGCGCGCAGCGTAGGCTCGACCGCCGCGGCCATCGTGTCGGCGCCGACCTTGACGTCGAGTAGGATTTCGGAACCGAGCTGCTCGACCACCTCGATCACGGCGTCGAAGCATACGTCGCTCGAATCGGCGGCGGTCGCGACATGAATATCCTCGGGCCGAATGCCGAGCGTCGCCTGCTGTCCGCGGTGGGCGTTCATCCGCGCCGCAACGGCGTCGGGCACCTTGACGCGCATGCCCGAGTTCTCGGCCCACAATGCGCCATCGCGTTCGCTCACCTCGACCACGGCGAAATTCATCGCCGGCGAGCCGATGAACCCGGCGACGAAACGATTGGCCGGCGTGTTGTACAGCTCGAGCGGCTCGCCCACCTGCTGCACCCAGCCGTCCTTCATCACCACGACGCGGTCGCCGAGCGTCATCGCCTCGACCTGATCGTGCGTCACGTAGATCGCCGTGGTGCCGAGACGATTGTGCAGCTTCTTCAGCTCGACGCGCATTTGGACGCGCAGTTTAGCG
>DATFES010000240.1:0-3580 GCA_035250945.1 Alphaproteobacteria bacterium
GGTAAACCTCGCCGGCGATCTTGGTGATCTCGCGCACCGGCGGCTGCGGCGCCTGGGCGAGTTGCGCCGGCCCGCCAGAATGCTCGCGCCCGGGCCTCAACGCTTGCGCGGCGGCGTCCGCAATCCCTGAAGCGATGAACCCGGCGAACGCCACGCCGAGCGCAAAACTCGTGCCTGATTTCATGAACTTGCTCCCCTTTTTCCGCAGGCGTCTCCCTACCTAGCGCGGGCGCCCTGGTTGGTCGATGTAACCACGAATTAACACCGAGCGACGGCACAATCTTCCGTGAAGGACGGCGCGGCCGATGATCGCCTAGAGGAAAAAGATCAACGTGCCTCCCGCCGCAATACCTCGCCGGCCTCGTCGCTGAGCGATAAGCGTTCGATCAGCACCGGAATGGCGAATTTCGGCCATGCCGATGGCAGCTGTGCGCCATTGACGGCCAACACCGCCTCGGCGACCAAGCCGCCGCGCCGGCCGAGGCGGGCGCCGATCTTGGGCAGATCCGCCGCATCGATGGTCACTGTGCGAAAAGCCGCGAGATTTCCGACATGCAACCGATACGCGCCGTCGTAACCGTCGAGCGGCTCCGCCAGGGCTTCGGCGAGGCCGTCGACCTGAAAGCGGCCGGCGACATGACCTGCGCGGACGAGGCGGACCGTGCCGCGCCACACGAGGCGAACATCGCCGTCGATCTCGTCGAAAATCCCGCGCATGGTTGCGATTTCGTCGGCAAGCGCCTTCGGCTTCTCGGTCTCGCTCGCCTGATCGTAGGCGTCGGTGTTCTTGGCGAAGGCGTCGAAATCCGGCGACATGCCGGTCAGCCGATAATGGACCAATGTCAGCACGCCGCCGTGAAACTCCTCGAACACGCGCATGGCCGCAGCCGATGGCGACAGCGCCAGGGCGAACGAAAGCAGCAAGAGAAATGACCTGACGTTGTACATCGCCGCGCCCCCGAAATCATGCAGCCTTCCGCCGTCTAGCCCGCGTCGGGGCGGAGATCGTCCTCGATAAAAGCCTGGATGATGGCGTCCATCGATCGGTCGGATTCAAAGCCCATCGTCCGCGCTCGTTTCGAGTCGAGGCGGCCCGGCCATGTCGCGACGATTTTCTGGATGCGCGGATCGATCTGCCACTTGATCCGGTCGTAGGCGTCGGCGCCGGCGACGCGCTTCAAGGCATCGGCCATCTCGAGCACCGAGACATCGAGCGAAGGCAGCATCAAGGCCCGATTGGCGCCCCAGGCGTCGGCCGGCAAGTCGTGGGCGCGGATAAACGCCTCCACCGTTCTGCGCGGGCTGAGCAGGGGCATCATCGTTTCGGGCGCGACCGGGCATACGGCATCCTGTCCGGATAACGGCTCGCGTATGATCGACGATGCGAAAGTCGAGGCGGCGAGGTTCGGCTTACCCGGGCGCACGACGATGGTCGGCAGGCGCAACGATCGGCCATCGACGTAACCCTTCCGGCTGTAATCGTTGACCAACAGCTCGCCCATCGCCTTCTGTGCGCCATACGACGTCTGCGGCGTCAGGGGCTGGCCGTCCGGAATGACTTCGGGCATATCGCCGCCATAGACGGCCACCGAGGAGGTGAATACGAGCCTGGGCGGCGTCGGCAATGCCCGGCAGGCTTCAAGGACGATCCGCGCGCCATCGAGATTGACGCGATAGCCGAGATCGAAATCGGCCTCGGCGCCGGCGCTAACCACCGCGGCAAAATGAAATACGCTGCCGGTGCCTGGGGCAACGACGCGCCGGATCAACTCGTCGTCGTATATCTGGCCGGCGACGAAGACGACCCGCGGGTCCTTCGGCAGGTCGGGCGCCGCGGCGACGTCCATCAGTAGCAGTCGCTCAATCAGCTCCGGCCTGCCGCCGGGCCCGGCGAGCTGGCCCCGCTTCAGCAATTCTCGCGCCAGCTTCTTTCCCAACATCCCGGCGCCGCCGGTGATGACCACCTGCATGCTCGCACCCCCAACTCGTCGTTGCCGATTACCCAGTCATCGCGGCCTAGCGGTCGAAAACTAGTCCGGCCGCGAGCTCCCAGGAAACAACTATTTCCGCGCGCCGCGGCCGGTCCGCCGCTCGAGCACTTTCATCGTCGCGGAGAAATCGTCGCCGCCCCACCCGGCCGCCTCGCCCTCCTCGATCGTGGCGATGACCGCATCGAGCAGCGGCAGGCGCCCCGCCAGTTCCGGCGCCATCGCCCGCGCCAGCCGCGCATCCTTGGCCATGAATTTCAGCATGAACAGCGGCGAGTAATCGCTCTCGCGTATCCGCGGCACGCGGTTCTCGAAGAACCGCGAATACGCCATGCCGGTGCCTTTGGTGACGATTTCGTAGAACGCCTCGATGTCCGTTCCGCTCGCAAGGCATAGCGCCAGCGCCTCGGCCACGGCGACGGCGTGTCCCGCGACGAGGACCTGGTGGACCAGCTTCATCTGGTTGCCGGCGCCGCTGGCGCCGACGTGCCGGATCATTTGCCCGACGGCGGCCAAGACAGGCCTCGCCTTCTCGAAGGCGTCGTCGTCTCCACCGACGACGAAGCTGATGGCGCCCTCGTTGGCCTGGCGAACCGAGCCGAGCATCGAGGCGTCGAGATGGCTCGCTCCGCCTCGCTTGAGCCCGGCGTATACCTCGCGCGAGACGTTCGGGCTGACGGTCGAGCAGTCGATGGTGATTGTGCCCGGGCGAGCCCCCGAGGCCACGCCGCCGGCGCCCAGGTAGACCTCACGTACAGCGGCGTCGTCGGGAACGCACGACACGATGAAATCGCAATGCGCCGCGAGCTCGGCGATGTCGCGCGCCGCCTTGGCGCCGGATTCGGATGCGACGCGCTGGCTGACCCGAGGATCGGCATCGTAGCACCAAACCCGGTCCGGATTCGCCGCCGCGAGGCGCTTGGTCATCGGCGCGCCCATGGCGCCGAGGCCGATATATGCGATCCTCGCGGTCATCCTCGCCGCGCGCACGCGCTCAAATCGCGGCTTCGGTCTTGGCGTCGAAGAAATGGAGCCGCGCCGGATTGAGCGCCAGGCGCAGCCGGTCCTGGATCTTGGCGCGCAGCGTAGGTTCGACCGCCGCGGCCATCGTGTCGGCGCCGACCTTGACGTCGAGCAGGACTTCGGAACCGAGCTGCTCGACCACCTCGACCACGGCCTCGAAGCATACGTCGCTCGAATCGGCGGCGGTCGCGACATGAATGTCCTCAGGCCGAATGCCGAGCGTCGCCTGCTGTTCGCGGTGGGCGTTCATCCGCGCCGCAACGGCGTCGGGCACCTTGATGCGCATGCCCGAGTTCTCGGCCCACAATGCGCCATCGCGTTCGCTCACCGCGACCACGGCGAAATTCATCGCCGGCGAGCCGATGAACCCGGCGACGAAACGATTGGCCGGCGTGTTGTACAGCTCGAGCGGCTCGCCCACCTGCTGTACCCAGCCGTCCTTCATCACCACGACGCGGTCGCCGAGCGTCATCGCCTCGACCTGATCGTGCGTCACGTAGATCGCCGTGGTGCCGAGACGATTGTGCAGCTTCTTCAGCTCGACGCGCATTTGGACGCGCAGTTTAGCG
>DATFES010000241.1:0-6245 GCA_035250945.1 Alphaproteobacteria bacterium
GCGTCCACCGCGAGCGCCGCCGTCAGCGCCGAATCGATGCCGCCCGAAAGCCCGATGATGACGCCGGGAAAGCGGTTCTTGAGCACATAATCGCGCAACCCCAGGACCAGCGCCTGATAGACCGCATCGAGCCCCTCGGCCGGCTTGTCGATCTCCCCCGGCGCGCACGCCCATCGCCCTTCCCCGCCTTTCGACCAGCGCGTCACGCGCACGGCTTCGGCGAAGCTCGGCGCTTGCGCCGCGAGCGAACGGTCGGCGTTGAGCACGAAGGACGCGCCATCGAAGACCAGCTCGTCCTGGCCGCCAACGCGGTTGACGTAGACCAGCGGCAGATTGGTTTCGACGATTCGCGCCGCCGCCAGCGACAGGCGCTCGTCGATCTTGTCGCTTTCGTACGGGCTGCCGTTCGGCACCACCAGCACCTCGGCCCCCGATTCGACCAGGCACTCGGCGCAATCGGGCGTCCACATGTCCTCGCAAATCATCACGCCGAGGCGGACATGATTGCGGAACGCGATCGGTCCCGGCAGCGGACCGGCGGCGAAGACGCGCTTTTCGTCGAATACGCCGTAGTTCGGAAGGTCGTGCTTGAAACGCGTCGCGGCGATCTTGCCGCCATCGAGCAGTAGTGCCGCGTTGTAGAGCTTGCCGTTCGCGCGCCACGGCGCGCCGACCAGGATCGCCGGGCCGCCGTCGGCGGTCTCGCCCGCAAGATCGGCGACCGCGGCGGCGATCGCCTCCTGGAAAGCCGGCTTCAGGACCAGGTCCTCGGGCGGATAGCCAGCGAGGTTGAGCTCCGGATAGACGACGAGATCGGCGCCCTTGGCGCGGGCTTCGCTCCGCGCGGCGCGAATCCGTGCCATGTTGCCGGCGATGTCGCCGACGACTTGGTTCAACTGCGCCATCGCCAGGACGAACGATTCAGTCATCGCGAAATCGGCGCCGCGTCGCCATCCGGCTCACGGCGCGGGGTTCTTCTTGCGCAACAGGAACTCGCGGCCGACCTTGACCGACGGCTGGCCGTCGTATTCGACGATGTCGGCGGTGGCGTAGGTCTCGGTCCACGTCTCGGGCAAATACGAGCCGGTGCCGATCGCGTTGACCGGCACGTTGGCGACCGCCATCGATTTGCATTTGGCCGGCGTGAAGCCCGACGAAGCGACGATTCGCGCCTTGGGAAATCCCGCCTGGTCGAGCTGCTCGCGCATGTGCCAGATCGCCGCCGCCGAGACGCCGGTGCCGACGAGATGCCGCAGCTCGGCTTCGGTGCGATAGCCGCGGATCGCTTGCGGCACGTTGCGCTCGAGCACCGCGTAGGAGCGCGCCAGATCGAGGCCCTCGAGATAGCGGCCGCCGTGGGTGTCGAGCCGCACGCCGAGCCGGCCTTTGGCGGCGAGTTCGGGAAAGCGGCGGCAGACCGCCAAGCCGTCACTGATCTCGCGTCCGTAATAGTCGACCAGGACCGTGAGATCCTGATCGGGAAACGCCTCAGCCGACATTTCGGCGGCGCGGACCGTCGATCCGGCATAACCGATCAGCGCGTGCGGCATCGTTCCCCGCCCGCCCGGCTGGTTGAAGAAATGCGCCGTGGCGTCGGTGGCGTTGGCGACGAACCCGATCGCTTCGGCGTCGCGCTTGGCCGCAAGCGATCCGACCGACGCCGCGTAGGCCATCATCTCCGCCATCTCCGTGCCGGCGCAGTGACGCGCATCCATGGCGATGAACGCGACCTTGGGCAGGTCGACGCACATCGTATAGGCGTTGTAAGCGGCGACGCAGGGCGGTCCGATCTTCTGCAGATAAAGCGTTTCGAGATCGACCAAGTGGCGCAGGCTGCCGGCGATGTACATCAAGGGCTCGCCGGCGCCCACCCATGCGCCCTCCGAATAGCGCAATTCGATCGCGAACCGGGTGTTGCGCGAAGCGGCGACGGTGTTCAGCCAGTCGACCGCGAGCTTGGTGGTGGCGATCACCGGCCGGCGCATGAACACCGCGTAGGTGACCGTCTTGTCGCCGAAACGCTCCACGACCGCCTTGGAGCGCAGGAAATAGTGATCCGTCCAGCGTGGGATCTCGTCCACCGCCGGACGCATCATCGCCCCGTTCTTCGGCCGTACGTCGTTCATGGATGCGCCACTTGGAAGCAGGCGTTCAGGACGCCGCGGCGACCGTCCTGGTGTCGATGCCGGCGCGCCCCTTGCGCAGCCCTTCGGCGATGAGGAAAGCGAGTTCGAGGGCCTGGCTGCCGTTCAGCCGCGGATCGCAATGCGTGTGATAGCGATCGCCAAGCGATTGCTCGGTGATCGCCTCCGCGCCGCCGATGCATTCGGTGACGTTCTGGCCGGTCATTTCGAAATGTACGCCGCCTGCATGCGTTCCCTCGCCGCGGTGGATCGCCATGAAGGCGCGCACTTCGCTCAAGATGCGGTCGAACGGCCGGGTCTTGTAGCCGGTGGCCGACTTGATCGTGTTGCCATGCATCGGATCGCACGACCACACGACATTGCGGCCCTCGCGTTGCATGCGCCGCACGATCGGCGGCAAGCGCGCCTCGATCTTGTCGGCGCCCATGCGTGCGATGAGCGTCAGCCGGCCCGGCTCGTTCTCCGGATTGAGCGTGTCGACGAGGCGGAGCAACTCGTCGGGCTCCAGCGTCGGGCCGCATTTGAGCCCTAGCGGATTCTTGATGCCGCGGCAGAATTCGACATGCGCGCCGTCGAGCTGACGCGTGCGCTCGCCGACCCACACCATGTGCGCCGAGCAGTCGTACCAGTCGCCGCTCGTGCTGTCGATGCGGGTCAACGCCTCCTCGTACGGCAGCAACAGCGCCTCATGAGAAGTGAAGAACTCCGCCTCGCGGATTTGCGGCGCCGCCTCGGCGGTCAGGCCGCACGCCTCCATGAAGCTGAGCGCGTCGGCGATATGATCGGCCAGCTCGCGAAATCGCTCGCCCGCCGGACTGCGATCGACGAACCCGAGCGTCCAGCCGTGGACGCGGTGGAGATCGGCGTAACCGCCATGAGCGAAGGCGCGCAAGAGGTTCAGCGTCGCGGCCGCCTGGCTGTAGCTGCGCAACATGCGTTCGGGGTCGGGTCGTCGCGCCTCGGGGCTGAATTCGGGGCCGTTGATAATATCGCCGCGATAAGCGGGCAATGTCGTATCGCCGATCGTCTCGATGTCGGCCGAGCGCGGTTTGGCGAATTGTCCGGCCATGCGGCCGACCTTCACCACCGGCAGTTGGCCGCCGTACATCAACACGACGGTCATCTGCAATAGAACCTTGAACGAGTCGCGGATGTTGTTGGCGCCGAACTCGGCGAAGCTCTCGGCGCAGTCGCCGCCCTGCAACAGGAAAGCGTTGCCCCGCGCCACCTTCGCCAACGCCGCCTTGAGCGCCCGCGCCTCCCCGGCGAAGACCAGCGGCGGAAAGCTCTTGAGCCGTTTCTCGACGTCCGCGAGCGCTGTGGCGTCGGGATATTCCGGAACCTGCCGGATCGGCCGTTTGCGCCAGCTCTCCGGCGCCCATTTTCCCGCCATGATCGACCCCGCCACGCTTGCTAATTGCCCGATTTTCCACAGCCTATCAGGCATATTGCACCGCCGCAACCCGACGCCTTGGAGCACTGCGTTTCGGCGGTTTGCGTCGGCCAGCCCGACACGTTAATGATCGACGGATGTTCGAGATATCGAAAATCCTCGGCCAGGTCGCCGATGCGCAGGGATTCGCTCTCACGCTCCTGGCGCTTGGCGCGCTGCTGTTGTGGACACGAAGGGCGCGGCTCGGGCGCGGCCTCGTGACATTGGTGGTCGGCTTCATAGTCCTCGCGGTTTTCGTGCCTGTCGGCGGATGGGCCCTTCAGACGCTTGAGAACCGGTTTCCTGCGGCGCCGCCGCCTGAACGGATCGACGGGATCGTCGTGCTTGGCGGCGATTTCGAGACCAGCGTTGCCATCTTGCGCGATCGGGTCTCGCCCGGAGATCGCGGCGCGGGAAGGCTGTTCGCGATGGCCGAACTCGCTCGGCGCTACCCAGCCGCCAAGCTTGTCTTCTCCGGTGGCTCCGGGGCGTTGTCTCGCACCGAATTGACGGATGCGCGGGCCGCCGCCACCCTGCTTCTTGCGATCGGCGTCGATGTTTCGCGCATCCTGTTCGAGGACCAGTCGCGGAACACCTGGGAGAATGCGCTCAATTCCCGCGCGCTGGCCCGGCCCAAGCCAGGAGAAAATTGGCTCCTGGTGACTTCCGCCTACCATATGCCACGATCGGTCGGTGCTTTCCGGCAGGCTGGTTGGACGGTCGTCCCGTATCCGGTCGACTACAGAACCGTACCTAGGTTGCGCTTCGGTGGTTCGATCTCATTTCACAAGGCGCTGCGGCTGCTTAGCCTCGCCAGCCACGAATGGGTCGGCTTGGTCGCATACTACGCGCTCGGACGGACCAATGCGTTCTTTCCCGCTCCTTGAGCGTTCTGTGTCCAGTGTCGACGGCTCGAGCGTAAGGCGACAATTTGGCGATTGATCGCGGCTAGCAGGCGATCTATCCCGTGAACGGCGAGGCGTCGGACCGACGCCTCAATTGCACGAGGCGGTCCCATGCGCGACAAGCCGAACGTCGAGCCCCGTCCTGCCACGCTCGCCGCCCAGTCGCTGGGCAAGATCGCCGCCCCGTTCCAAGACGTCGTGCCGCCGATTCATGTATCGACGACGTACGAACGCGCCGCCGACCTCAGCTATCCCGGCGGCCGCGGTTATGCGCGCGATCAGAATCCGACCTTCGAGCAGGTCGAAGCCTTGCTGGCCAAACTCGAACAGGGCGCGGGCGCGCTCGTCTTCGCCTCCGGCATGGCGGCCGCGACCGCAGCTTTCATGGCGCTCAAGCCCGGCGACCATGTCGTGGCGCCGCGCGTCATGTATTGGTCGTTGCGCAAATGGCTGCTCGAGTTCGCCCTGCCATGGGGCCTGTCGGTCGACTTCTACGACAACGCGGCGGCCGATCAGCGCGCCGACCTGGCTCGCCGGGTGCGTAACGGTGCGACCAAGCTGGTGTGGCTGGAGACTCCGGCAAATCCGACCTGGGCGGTGACCGATATCGCGATGGCGGCGGAGATCGCGCACAAGGCGGGAGCGCGGCTGGCGATCGACTCGACGGCGGCGACTCCTGTGCTGACACGGCCGATCGAGTTCGGCGCCGATCTGGTGATGCATTCGGCGACCAAGTACCTCAACGGGCACACCGACGTCGTCGCCGGAGCGCTGGTGGCTGCGCGCGACGACGAGTATTGGGCGCGCATCAAGTATCTACGGCTGGCGAATGGCGCGGTTCTCGGACCGTTTGAAACCTGGTTGCTGATGCGCGGCATGCGCACGCTGTATGCGCGCGTCGAGATGCAGGCGCGCAGCGCGCTCGCAATCGCCACGCATTTCGCCCATCACCCAAAACTATTCGCGGTGCTCTATCCCGGACTTCCTGACGATCCTGGGCACGCGGCGGCGCGCCGGCAGATGAAGGGCGGCTTCGGCGCGATGTTGTCGATTCGCGTCAAAGGCGGCGAGGCGGCGGCGATCGGATGCGCCGCAGCGCTCAAAATCTTCAAGCGGGCGACATCGCTTGGCGGCGTCGAGAGCCTGGTCGAGCATCGCGCCTCGATCGAGGGACCGGACTCGCCGTGTCCGCCGGATCTTTTGCGAATTTCGGTCGGACTCGAGGCGGTCGAGGATCTGATCGCCGATTTGGAGCAAGCGCTGGCGGCGAAATAGTCAGGCGCGCGCGTATGTCGCGTTCGATTCCTCGAACAGGCGCAACGTTTTCTGCGGATCGTAGCGGCCTTCGGCGAGCGTCTCGGGATCCCATTCGCTGCGCTCGACCGCGAAAAAATCGCCGCCGTAGACGTGGATCGCGCCCGTCAGCCGGGCGATCGGATTCGTCACCGAATGGATGATGTCCGGTCCGAGTGGCGCCGCATCTTTGACGACCAGCGATTTCGCCCCCGCCGCCTCGATTCTGCCACCGTCGGCGTCCGGCAAGCGTCGCCAGAAGATGTTGTCCTCGCGCCCGGTATAAACGCCAATCACCGCCCACATGCGGTGATTGTGCGGGTAGATCGTCATCCGCGGCGCCCAGACGACGTTGAGGATCGTCAGGTCCGGGGCATGATGGAGCGTCTCGACCGCAGCTCGCTTCGGTTCTCCGAGGCCGCGCAACACCGCGCCCGGATCGGCGACGGCGCGGGCGAGAACTTCGCGCAC
>DATFES010000260.1:0-3414 GCA_035250945.1 Alphaproteobacteria bacterium
GAGCGTCGCTTGCGCCCTGCTCTACTGGCTCGCCGGCCTGTCGGGATTCGAGGCGGTCATCCACGCGATGACGACGGTGGCGACAGGCGGCTTCTCGACCGCTGATGCGTCGCTCGCCGCGTTCAAGAATCCGTGGGCCGAAATCATCGCGATCGTCTTCATGATGCTCGGCGGGGTGAGTTTCACGCTGTTCTTGCGCATCCTGCAGGGCGACCGCCGAGCGATGCTGACCGACGGCCAGGTCCGCATCTACTTCGCAGCCGCCGCCGCGGCGTCGTTGGCCGTCGCGCTGTGGCTGTGGCTCGAGGCCGGCGAGCACCCGCTGACCGCGCTGCGTTACGGCGCGTTCAACGTCGTCTCGGTCATGACGACGACCGGATACGCCTCGAGCGACTACGGGCAGTTCGGCGCGCTGCCGATGGTGCTGTTCGCGGTGTTGATGCTGATCGGCGGCTGCTCCGGCTCGACCACCGGCGGAATCAAGGTTTTCCGCTTCCAGATCCTGTTCGAGGTGTCGCGCGCGCACGTGCGACACGCCCTGCTGCCGAGCGGCGTTTTCGTTCCGAAATACAATCGCCGCCACATCACCGACCAGGTCACCCACTCGGTCGTCTCGTTCATGTTCCTTTACGGCCTGACCATCGCCGTGCTCGCCGCCGGGCTCGGCTTCTACGGGCTCGACATCGTCACCGCGTTCAGCGGCGCGGCGAGCGCGGTGAGCAATCTCGGGCCGGGCCTCGGGAACGTGATCGGACCGGCCGGCAACTTTGCGTCGTTGCCCGAGGGCGCGAAGTGGATGCTGAGCTTCGGCATGCTGCTCGGACGCCTCGAATTGGTCACCGTCCTGGTGTTATTGTCGCGCGGTTTTTGGCGCATGTGACGCGTCGCGTGACGATGGGACGGCGGAGGCGCGATTTGGCCGGCGAGCGCGTGAACTCGATCGAGATGATCCGGCGGCTGGTCGGATTCGACACCGTATCGGCGCGATCCAACATGGCGCTGATCGATTTCGTGCGTCAGTACCTCGCCGGCCACGGCATCGCCACCCGGCTCGTGCCCAACCCGCGCGGCGACAAGGCGAACCTGTTCGCCGCAATCGGCCCCGACGCGCCGGGCGGCGTGCTGCTGTCGGGCCACACCGACGTCGTGCCGGTCGACGGCCAGCCATGGTCGAGCGATCCGTTCGCGCTCGCCGAGCGCGAGGGCAGGCTCTACGGCCGCGGCGCCGCCGACATGAAGAGCTTCATCGCCGTGGCCCTGGCATTGGCCCCGGAGTTCAAGAACCGGGCGCTCAAGCGCCCGATCTATTTCGCGTTCTCGTTCGACGAGGAAATCGGCTGTCTTGGCGCGCCGTTGCTCATCGAACGTCTCGGCCGCGACCTGCCGAAGCCGGCGCTCGCCATCGTCGGCGAGCCGACATCGATGAAAGTGGTCAACGCGCACAAGGGCGTGCGCGCCTACACCACGACCATCGTCGGCCGCGACGCCCATTCGAGCGCGCCGCATCTTGGCGCGAACGCCATTCTCTTCATGGGCCGGTTCATCGCCTTCCTTGATGCTCTCGCCGCCGATTTGAAGGCAGAGGGCGATCGCGCGGCGATTGCCGGGCTGAAATTCGATCCGCCGTGGACGACGCTGGGACTGGGCGTCATCAATGGCGGGACGGCGCTCAATATCATCGCGCGCGAGTGCCGGCTCGGCTGGGAATTCCGCCCGCTGCCGGGCGTCGACGCCGCCGCGATAGGCGCGCGCGCCACGCGGTTCGTCGCCGATACGCTGTTGCCTGAATTGCAGCGGGCGGCGCCCGAGGGTTCGATCGCCATCGAGGAGCTTTGCAACGCTCCCGCCTTGCGCCCCGAGACGGCGGGCGCCGCCGAGGCATTGGCGCTTCGACTCACTGGTTCCAATCGCACGGCAACCGCTTCGTTCGGATCGGAGGCCGGACAGTTCCAGGAAAGCAGCATTTCAACTGTGATGTGCGGCCCGGGTGACATCGCCCAAGCCCACCAGCCCGACGAGTTCATCGCCCTCGATCAGGTCCGTCAGTGCGAGGCGTTCTTGCGCCGATTGGCGGACTGGGCGGCAAGTTGATCGACCAGCGGCGCCGCCAGCGCTTGACAAGCAGGTAGCTTGTGTTGTAATGTGAGTGAACGTTCACATTACAGAGGGCACCATGCGCAACGGCGAAGCCACCCGCAACAAGCTTCACGCCACCTCGCTCAAGTTGTTCGTGGAGAAGGGCGTCACCGAAACGTCGGTACGCGATATTGCGCTCGGCGCCGGGGTCGCCGAAGGCACGCTCTACCGCCACTACGCCTCCAAGGACGACCTGGTCGAAGATCTGTTCCAACGCAATTACGCCGCGTTTGGCCGAGCGCTGGCCGAACTGGCGCAGCGGCAGGATGGCTACCGCCAGAAGATCGAGGCGATGATCGGCGGATTTGGTCGACTTTTCGACGATAATCCGCACCTTTTCCGATTCCTTCTGCTGGCGCAGCATCAGTCGTTGCCGAAATTACGCCACACGCCCGACAACCCGGTGCAGGTCGTGCGCGACGTCATCGCGGCGGCGATGCGCGCCGGCGCGATCCGGGCGCGCGACGCCGATCTTGCCGCCGGCATGGTAATCGGCCTGGTGTTGCAGCCCGCCGTGTTTGTCGTCTATGGGCGTTTGAGTCCGCCGTTTTCGCGCTATGTCGGCGAAATCGCCGTCGCATGCTGGCAGGCGATCGGCGGGCGATAGCCGTTTTGTCTCTCCCAATGTGAGTGAGTATTCACATATTTAAATACCGATTCGGGAGATCATGATGGTCCACGGACTGCTCCCCTTGCTTCGCACGCGGCGCTTCCTGCCGCTGTTCGTCACCCAGTTTTTGGGCGCGATGAACGACAACCTGCTCAAGAACGCGCTGGCGATTCTGATCGTCTACGAGATCGGCGCCGGCGCGGGCGCCGAGCCGGGAGTGCTGGTGGCGATCGCCGCCGGGCTGTTCATCGCTCCCTATTTCCTGTTTTCGGCGACCGCCGGCCAGCTCGCCGACCGTTACGAAAAATCGCTGCTGCTGCGCGTCGTCAAGTTCGCCGAAATCCCGGTCATGGCGCTTGCCGCCTTTGGTCTGGCGCTCGGCGATGCCCATTTTCTGCTCGGAGTCCTGTTTTTGCTTGGAACGCAGGCGACGTTCTTCAGCCCGCTCAAATTCGCGGTCCTGCCCGAGCATCTGCGCGAGGACGAGCTCATCGGCGGCAACGCGTTGATCGAGGCCGGCACGTTCATCGGCATACTCATCGGCACGATCGTCGGCGGCGCGCTGGTGCTCGGGCCCGCCGGCACGCGCATCGTCGCGGGCCTAGCCCTGGCGCTGGCGATCGCCGGCTTCGCCGCGTCGCTGGCCATTCCGCGCGCCGCGGCCGGCG